>CAYGGD010000113.1:3157-5722 GCA_964349315.1 uncultured Muribaculaceae bacterium | reverse complement strand
TTGGGAAAAAATACTACTTTTGTGCTCTAATTTTCGTTGAATTATATAATTTAAATAAATATATTCCATGCAAAGTAAAGGCGCCATAAGATTAGTGGCAATTTTAATCGCCCTGGCCTGCGTTTATCAACTGTCGTTTACCTGGGCTACAAAAAATCAAGAGAGCAAAGCTCGTCAATATGCCGAAAGAGCAGTAGAGATTGAGCAGACTCTCCCTTCTTTCGGTTTAATTCCGGAATATGAGGTAGCTTTTCACCTCGACTCTATAAGAAGAGTTAAGGAGAGATTTTATATCGATTCCATTACTGCCGAAAAAGTATTTCTTGGTTTTACCTTTAAAGAGGTAAAGGAAAAAGAGATAAATCTTGGTCTCGACCTTAAAGGGGGGATGAATGTAATGCTCGAGGTTAGTGTGCCGGAGCTTGTTACTGCTCTTGCAGATAACAGCACAAATCCTGTTTTCCTGGAGGTAATGCAGGCGGCCAAAGCAAAGATGTCTCCATCCAGAACAGATTTTATATCTCTGTTTGGTGAAGCGTGGGAAGAGGTTGCTCCCGGTCAGAGGATGTCTCAGATTTTCGGAACCTACGAAATGAGAGACCGTATTAAGCCGGAGACCCCGAATTCAGAGGTGCTAAGAGTTATTCGCGAAGAGTCGGAGAGTGCAATTTCAAATTCATTCAATGTACTCAGAAACCGTATCCGCCGTTTTGGTGTTACTCAGCCCAATATTCAGAAAATAGGCAATACAGGTCGTATTCTTGTAGAGCTTCCGGGTGTGAAAGAGCCGGCTCGTGTAAGAAGACTTTTGCAGGGAACAGCTTCGCTTGAGTTCTGGGAAACTTACGAAAATCAAGAGATTTATCCTTATTTAGTAGAGGTTAACAGAGCCGTTAAGGCGATGATGGATGCTACAAAAGAGGATGTTCCTGCTGCCGAGCTAACCGAAACTGAGGTTGCTCAGGAAGAGGAGGTTACTGAGGCCGAGCTTCTTCTCAGCCAGATTCGTGACGAGGACTCTCTATCTGTAGAAGAGGCACAGCTTGCAGAGGAGAATCCTTTCTTTTTTGCTTTAAACCCGAATGTTTTCCAGGGTCAGATGATGTCGGGTCCTGTTGTGGGTCGTGCTCACTACAGAGACACAGCACAGATTGGTACCTGGCTCAGATCTAATCAGATTGTTTCTCTATTACCTGCAGACCTTAAACTTATGTGGAGTGTTAAGCCGATAGATGACGCCGGCATTATTTTCGAGCTGGTGGCTATTAAGTCGACAACCAGAGACGGAAGAGCTCCGCTGGACGGGGGTGTTATTACAGACGCAAATCGCTCTTTTGGTCATATGTCTGGGATGCCTGAGGTTGATATGGCTATGAATGCCGAGGGAGCGAGAATTTGGGCGAGTATGACTGCCAATAACATTGGCCGCTCAATTGCAATTGCTCTGGATGGTCTGGTTTACTCTTATCCGAGAGTTAACACAGAAATTACCGGAGGTCGTTCGCAAATTACCGGAGGCTTTACCGTAACAGAGGCAGATGACCTTGCCAACGTTCTTAAGTCGGGTAAACTTCCTGCTCCTGCAAGAATTGTTCAGGAAGCGGTGGTTGGTCCAAGCTTAGGTAGCGAATCTATTAATGCAGGTTTGATATCGTTTGTGATAGCCTTTGTGCTGGTACTGATTTACATGATACTCTTTTACAGCGGTGCCGGTATAGTTGCTAACATTGCCCTTATTACCAATTTGCTCTTTTTGTTTGGTGCACTGGTCTCTTTTGGAGCGGTTCTTACTTTGCCGGGGATTGCCGGTATTGTGCTTACCCTCGGTATGGCGGTGGATGCCAATGTAATTATTTACGAGCGTATCAAAGAGGAGCTCAGAGCCGGCAAGGCACTGCGACTCGCGGTTTCGGATGGTTACAAAAATGCCTACTCTGCTATTGTCGATGGTAACTTAACCACAATTATTACCGGTATAGTACTTGCCATTTTTGGTTCGGGTCCTGTTCAGGGCTTTGCTACCACATTGGTAATAGGTATTATCACCTCATTAATTACATCAATCTTTGTTACACGATTGGTGTTCGACTGGAGACTCAATAAAAACAAGAACATCACATTCGATAATAAAATTACCCGCAACTTTTTGCAAAACACAAAGTTCGACTTTGTGGGAGCCCGCAAATATGCCTATATTTTCTCTATCGCCGTTACTGTTATAGGTCTCGGTTTTATTTTCGGCAAAGGATTCTCTTACGGGGTTGACTTTACCGGAGGCCGTACTTATGTTATTCGTTTCGATCAGGAGGTTACAACCGGAGATGTCCGTACTGCCTTGCTCGACGAGTTTGACGAGTCTATTGAGGTAAAACAGTTTGGTGGTGGCAGTCAGATGAAAGTTACAACCAAGTACCTTATCGACGACACTTCTGAAGAGAGCGATGCTATTGTAGATCAAAAAGTTTACAACGCCCTTAAAGATTTCTTCTCTTACAATATAACATTTGATGAGTTTACAGCTACTGCAGAGAATCCAAACGGTATTATAAGTTCAGAAAAAGTAGG
>CAYGGD010000113.1:0-3057 GCA_964349315.1 uncultured Muribaculaceae bacterium | reverse complement strand
AGTTTACAGCTACTGCAGAGAATCCAAACGGTATTATAAGTTCAGAAAAAGTAGGGCCTACCATTGCCGATGATATTAAGAGAGATGCTGTAATTGCTGTAATAATTGCTCTGATTGCAATATTTGCCTACATAGCTCTGCGTTTCCGTAACTGGACATGGGGTACTGGAGGTCTTGTGGCTTTGATGCACGACGCTTTGTTTGCGATGAGCTTCTTTGCAATATTTACCGGTGTTCTTCCGTTCAGTTTAGATGTCGACCAATCGTTTATTGCGGCTATCCTTACAATTATCGGATACTCGATAAACGATACCGTGGTTATTTTCGACCGTATCCGTGAGTACAGAACAATTCACCCTAAGAGAGATCTTAAGGATAATATCAACGACGCTCTTAACAGCACCCTCATGAGGTCTTTTAACACAAGTTTAACTACACTGGTTGTGCTATTAGCCATTGCAATTTTTGGCGGTGAGGTAATCAGAGGTTTCTCGGTTGCGTTGATAGTTGGTATTTTGGTTGGTACTTATTCGTCGTTGTTTGTGGCCTCTCCTGTTGTTTACGATTTGTACTCAAAAAGTGTAGAGGGTAAAAAAGCCATTAAAAAATAGACTATAGTTTATATTAGATATTTAAAAGTCCCGCATTATAAAATGCGGGATTTTTTTGTTTTTACTCCATTTTATTTTCAACTTTGTAATCAAACCTAATTTAAATGTTACAATATGGAACTTCCGTTTGCAGAATCGTATAAAATAAAAATGGTGGAGACCATTCGCAAGAGTACCCGTGAGCAGCGAGAGCAATGGATAAGGGAAGCAAACTACAATCTTTTTAATTTAAGAAGCGATAATGTTTTTATAGATCTTTTAACCGACTCAGGTACCGGAGCTATGAGCGATAAACAGTGGTCGGCTATGATGGTGGGAGACGAAAGTTACGCGGGAGCAAGGTCGTACTATAATCTTAAGGAGAGTATAAAGCATATTACCGGGTTCGATTTTTATTTACCTACCCACCAGGGACGAGCTGCAGAAAATGTTCTCTTTTCGGCTCTTGTAAAGGAGGGCGATATTTTGCCGGGTAACTCACATTTCGATACCACCAAAGGGCATATTGAGTTCAGAAAAGCTCATGCTGTCGATTGTACGGTAGATGAGGCACGCGATACAACTTCTAATTTCCCGTTTAAGGGCAATTTAGATCTCGGCAAATTAGAAGAGGTTCTTAAAAAGTATCCAAGCAAAATGATCCCCTGCATCGTTGTTACCATAACCAACAATACAGCCGGGGGACAGCCGGTTTCTATGGCCAATATTAAAGGAGTTGCGGCTTTGGCAGAAAAATACGGAGTAAAGGTTTTATTCGACTCTGCAAGATTTGCTGAGAATGCCTACTTTATAAAGCAACGCGAACAGGGTTACTCACAAAAGAGCATTGTGGATATTTGCATAGAAATGTTCAGCTACGCTCACTTTATGACAATGTCATCTAAAAAAGATGCAATTGTAAATATGGGGGGCTTTATTGCTTTTCGATATCAAAGCGACTGGCAGAAATGTCAGATGTACAATATAATGTTTGAAGGTTATATTACCTACGGAGGTATGTCGGGCAGAGACATGAATGCTCTTGCCCAGGGCCTAATTGAGGGAACCGAGTTTGAATATCTGCAAACAAGAGTAAATCAGGTTGAGTATCTTGGTAAAAAGCTTGAAGAGTATGGAATACCTTTTCAGAAACCGGTAGGAGGGCATGCAGTTTTTATCGATGCTAAAAAGTTTTTGAATAATGTTCCAAAAGAGCAGTTTATTGCACAAACTCTGGGTGTTGAGTTGTATCTCGAAGGTGGTGTTAGAGGGGTAGAGATTGGCGCTCTGTTGGCCGACAGAGATCCTGTAACCAGAGAAAACCGGTATCCTGCATTGGAGTTGCTACGGCTTGCTATACCTCGAAGGGTGTATACAAATAATCACATAGACTACATAGCGGCCTCTCTTAAAAATGTATTTGACCGACGGAGCTCTATTACAAAAGGTTACGAAATTGAAGAGGAATTGCCGATTATGCGACATTTTACTGTTAAGCTAAAGCCCGCCAAATAAGGAATTCAATCTGTTTTGATCATATTTTGAGCAAGTTATGAGCATTTTATGTGCAAATAACTTGCTTTCTGTTTTTACTTTTGCCCAAAATTAGTATTATATGATTTATAAAAAGATGAGATTAAAGATTCTTCTTTTACCTCTGTTGTTTTACTGCGTAGCGTCCGGTCAGGGGAGAGATTCTGCCCTGCTGAGAGTTCATTATTTGGCTGAATCGAAAGAGTTTGCCGACAGCAAAAGAGTGACAAAAGATTGGTATCATCTGGATATCGGTAATGGGATGTCGCGCTTTTACAGCCGCTACACTCATTTGTCCGACTCTGCTCAAAACAGTTTAAAAGAGAGAGGTCTTTCGTCGGAGGAGATTTTTTTACAAACCCGAACCATGCCTCAGGGCTCGAATGATGTAATTATAAAAGATTACAGAAATTCAATTTTACTATTTCATTCGAAAGTTATTATTCAGGATTACTTTTATGAAGAGCCCCTTGAAACAGGCGGCTGGAAACTTACAGACGACACTTTAACCATACAGGGCTATCTCTGTTACGGTGCTCAAAAGAGCTTCAGAGGCAGAGTTTGGAATGTGTGGTATTCTCCGGAAATTCCGTCTATGGACGGACCATGGAAATTTGCTGGTTTGCCCGGGCTTGTGCTTAAGGCAACTGACTCTGAGGGTGAATTTACATTTGAGTGCGCCGGTGTCTCTTTACTTAATCCAAAAGTTTTAATAACGACATCTTCTATAACAGATAATCAGTCGGCTATAAAAACAGACAGGAAGACTTACTTAATGGTAAAACAGAAGAGTGTAGAGGATTTACGCAGCTCAATTATTTCGCAAGGGCTGACAATAGTTTCGGTTACAGACGAAAAGGGCGTCGAGGGTCAAATACCAAAAAGAAAGATGAATTCTATTGAGGAGTTTAACTAGAGATGAGCTGTAATAAAT
>CAYGGD010000112.1:0-5753 GCA_964349315.1 uncultured Muribaculaceae bacterium | reverse complement strand
TGTTTACACAGGTTAAAATTGTTGTTCATTAATGCATATAGAAAATTATATTTGTTTTGTATGGATTACGAGCAAATAAAAGAGAGGATAAAAAAAGAGCGGAGAGCTCAAGGATACACTCAGGAATTTATGGCAGAATCTCTGGGAATTTCAACAAACTCGTACCGTGAAATTGAATCGGGGAAAACGCAGCTAATAAATCCACGCCTAAGGGAGATATCAAAAATTCTTGGAGTATCAATGGAGACCCTTATTTTCGGGTACATCCCGAAAGATGATTTTCTAACAAGCATAGAGGATATTCAAATTTTGCACAACAAGGAGATTAGCGATTTGAAAATGGCCCACAAGATAGAGCTTGCCGAACGGGATGGCGAGATTAAGGTATTAAAAGCAAGTCTCGAAACCAAAGATAGCATTATAGGAGTTCTTAAGGAGAAACGCTACGATTACTGATTTTTTGGTAAATTGCGCCATGAAATCACCTCTTTTACATTGCTACAACACATCAGTATTAGAAAGCAATCAAATTACGGTTGCCGGTTGTGACGAGGCCGGCAGAGGATGTTTGGCCGGGCCTGTTTTTGCAGCAGCTGTTATTCTGCCCCGTGGTTTTTACCACCCTATGTTAAATGATTCCAAAAAACTAAGCGAAAAACAGAGGGAAATCCTGCGGAGTGTAATTGAGGAGGAGGCCGTTGAATATGGTGTAGCGTCGGTTTCGTCGGTAGAGATCGATTCTATAAACATTTTAAATGCATCCATAAAAGCTATGCATCTGGCTCTTGATAAGCTATCATCTGTTCCCGGTTTTATTATAGTAGATGGCAACCGGTTTAATATATACAGAGAAATTAAACACTCATGTATTGTTGGAGGAGATGGTAAATACACCTCAATTGCCGCTGCCTCTGTGCTTGCAAAAAGCTACCGCGATCAATTTATGAAAGAGTTGGCAAAAAGCTATCCCCACTACAACTGGAGTAAAAATATGGGATACCCTACAAAAGAACACCGGAATGCAATTTTCCGGCACGGAATATCAGAGCATCACAGAAGAACATTTCGTTTACTTACTCCCAATCAACTGCAAATTTTCCCACAGCAAACAGAGAGCAACCAATAAAAAGCACAGATATTATAATTTGAGGAGTAATTAAGCTTCTGTCAAAAACTGCATCCTGAAAAGCGACAAGCCCTTCTATCATTGCAGAGTAGCCACCAACAGCAGCAAAAATCAGAAAACCGATTAATCCGAAAACCGAGGTTATAATGGTCCCTCTCCTGCTTTTAGCCAAACGGGGTTGGGGAAGACAATCCAATGCCGAAAAAAGTCGCTCACTGAAACCTTCGTCAGCGATACTTTGTTTATGCGACTGAAAAAATTGTTTTATGTTGTCATCTTTCATAACCTATCTGTTTTAAATGCTGTTCTAAATTACTCTTTGCCCGGGAGAGGTGAGATTTTACTGTGTTCTCTTTTATTCCTGTGATTATCCCTATCTCTTTTATCGATTTATCTTCCATATAAAATAGAAGAGTACATATTTTTTCGTTATATCCCAATTTGGATATCGCCTCATACAATTGATTGTTTTCAATGTTCTGCTCTGCAACGTTCCCCTCCTCTGAGCAAATTTTCACATCGTCTATATCTATCGAACGATATTTATTGGAAACTCTCTTGTTGTCGCAGAAACAGTTGTAGGCAATCTTAAACAACCAGGTAGAGAACTTGGACTTTCCCCCAAAGGAATTTAAATTAAGGTAGGCTTTTATGAATGCCTCCTGTGCAATATCGTCACTTAGGGCCGAATTACCGGAGCAAAGGTTAAGTAGGAACCTTCGCAAAGGTTCCTGATTTATTCTCACTTGATTTTCAAATTCGGCTCTATTCACTTAGCTTAGCTATTTTGTTTCTCAGCCTCGTTTTTATTCTTTTTGTTAACAAGATAGGCGGTAAGCTGTCCAAGACCTATCATCAGAGGAATTAAACCAAATGCAGCAAATTTAATTTCGTTGAAAAATAAAAAAAGAGCCGCAAACAATCCTATTCCCAAACCAATCGTAACCAATGCCGAAGTCAGGGGATCACTCTTTTTTCTACTTTCAGCATCTTTCATAATTTCTGGCGAGAGCTCTACCCCATGCTCTATGGCTTTCATAATAACATCGTTTCTTGATTTATCTCTCAGGATTTTTGAAATAAAAATGATTAATACAACAAGTATTCCTGTGAGAAATGGGCTGATAATTGCAAATGTTCCTTCCATTGTTTTGTGTTTTAAATTATTTGTAGGTTAGACGGAAGTTCCTACAAAAAAGTTGCAGCATTTTGAGAAATTTTTTCCAAATAATACGCTCCCTTTGCAATCGCCTGGTATTTACATGGTTGGAGTTGCGATATAGAAAAAAGCTTATCTATACCTGCTTGCTCAAGCTCTCTTTCTGTGAGTAAATTGTCTCCGCAAAATACCCAAAGTGGTTTTTTGTGTTTTATTGTCATCTCAATTGCACCGTCTAAAAGCTTACCTGACAAGCTCTGTCCGTCCACTCTTCCCTCTCCGGTAATTACAAGGTCGGCCTTTTTAATATGTTGTTCAATGTCCAAAAGATCGAACAGAATTTTCCAACCGCTCTTCAGCTCGGCATTACAAAAAGCAGCAAGAGCAAAGCCAACACCTCCGGCAGCTCCGGCTCCCGGAGCCTCAGAAAAGTCTGCCCCAAGATACCTTTTGCTTAAAGCAGCAAAATCAGATACTCCTTTTTCGAGAAGCTCAATATTGCGGGGTGTCGCCCCTTTTTGAGGTCCGTACACTCTGGTTGCCCCGTATATTCCTGTAAGAGGATTATTAACATCACATGCTACCTCAATTTTTAACGAAGATACATAAGCGGGGACCTCTGCACTGTCAACAGCAGCTATTCTGCTCAAATGAGAGCCGGTTAAACAGTGTAATCCATTATAGTTAACACCTAGACTTACTCCCTTTTTATCGAAAAACCGGTATCCTAGAGCTTGTAACATCCCAACACCGGCATCGTTGGTAGCACTACCGCCAATACCAAGTAAAATATTACTGAAACCCAACTCTGCAGCCCTTCTGATAACAAGACCAAACCCATAGCTGCTGGTTTTGAGTGGATCTCTGTACTCTTTTGGTAGCCGCCAGATACCTGTAGATTTGGCCATTTCACAAAGGATTTTGCTGCCAATTCTAAGTACCGGAACCTGTATGTTATTGCCGAGAGGATCAACTGTTTGTATTTCAATTATCTCATCTCCAAAGCATTCTATTGCCTCAATGGTTCCATCACCACCATCGGCAAGAGGGATAATAACTGTATCAATATCCGGTTTCTCTTTTTTAAGACCCCTTTCAATTGCACAGGACACCTCTCTGGCAGAGAGACTCCCCTTGAACTTATCTGCTATGATGAGTATATTTTTCAGATTTAATTATCTTTGTATTACAACAAACTAAGTAAATATAATAATAAAAAATGAAAAGATCTGCCTTATTAATTCTGTTGGCTATCCTACTCTCTATTGCCCCGGTAAGGGCCGATGAGGGGATGTGGCTGCTTCCTCTTATAGAGAAGCTCAACATTAAAACGATGTCAGAGATGGGCTTTAAGCTCACCGCAAAAGATATCTACGACATCAACAACGCGAGTCTGAAAGACGCCATTGTTCACTTTGGAGGCGGCTGTACCGGAGAAATTATTTCCGGAGAGGGACTTCTTCTTACAAACCACCACTGCGGATACGGTGTAATTCAGCGCTTAAGCAGTGTAGAGCAAGATTATTTACAAAATGGCTTTTGGGCAATGACCCGCGAACAGGAACTTCCGTCTCCCGGGCTTTCTGTTACCTTCCTGGAGAGTTTTACCGATGTTACCGATAAAATTGAAGCTGCAGCAAAAGATGCAAAAACTGACGAAGAGAGAGAGAACGCAATTAAAGAGACAATTGACAAAATGGTTAAGGAAACCGTTGGCGAAAATACATTTATCAATGCACGTGTTACTACAATGTACGGAGGCAACAGTTACTATCTTATTGTTACTAAAACCTACCGTGATGTTCGTTTTGTTGGAGCACCTCCTTCGTCAATAGGTAAGTTTGGAGCAGATACCGATAACTGGATGTGGCCAAGGCATACAGGTGATTTTGCTCTTTTCCGCGTTTACTCAGACAAAGACAATAACCCTGCAGAATATTCTCCCGAAAATGTTCCTTTTACACCAAAAAAACACCTGACAATATCTATTAAAGGGGTTCAGGAGGGTGATTTTGCTATGATTATAGGTTATCCCGGAAGAACCAGCCGTTTTATGACATCGGCTGAGGTTGTTGAAACCCGTGATATCCCCAATTCAATTGCTATTTATGTAAGAGGAGTACGCCAGGATGTTCTAATGGAAGATATGATGGCCGATCCAAAGATTCGCCTTCAGTACTCCAGCAAATTTGCAGGTTCATCCAATTTCTGGAAAAAAGCTACAGGAATGAACGAAACCTTTGCCAAGCTTAATGTAGTTGAGAGAAGGGCTCAGGAGGAGAGGAATTTTGAAGAGTGGTTAAAAAAAGATCTCAAGCGCATTCAAAAATATGGAGATGCTCTTAAAAATATCAATACAGCTGTCGAAAAGAGAGCCAAGCCAATGTACCATTTGCGCTATTTACAAGAAGCCCTTGGTAACATCGAGCTTACAGCAGTAGCAAACCACTATGCAGGAGTTGCCGGAGCTTTGGCTCAGGGAAACACAGATGCTGCCGAAAAGGGAGCTGCCGCTTTACAGCAAAGAATCGATAACTTTTTTAGAAACTACTCTCCTTCTACCGACCGTAAGGTTGCAAAAGCACTTATAAGAGTTTACCGTGACAATGTTCAGCCCGAAGAGAGGCCCTCATTCTTTGCAATTTTGGACAATGACTTTAAGGGCGATATCGATGCTTTTGTAGACAAAATGTTCGACACATCGGTGTTTACTTCGAAAGAGGCAATAGAAGAGGCAATTACCAACAATCCCGAGGCAATGATAAGTGATATGGCACTTGAGGTCGGGAAAAGCATTTTTGAGCTGATGCCAAAACTCGCTGCTGAGATTTCCAAAGCAAACGAGACATACGCTAAAGGCCACAAAGCATACATAGCGGGACAGCTCGAAATGAAACAAGGAGAGGCAATGTATCCCGATGCCAACTCAACTATGAGAATGACCTATGGCCAGGTGCTGCCATACTCTCCAAGAGATGCCGTTATGTACGACTACATTACAACTCTTAACGGAGTAATGGAAAAAGAAGATCCCGACAACTGGGAATTTGTAGTTCCTCAAAAGCTTAAAGATCTTCACAAAAACAGAGATTACGGCCGTTATGCTATGGAAAACGGCGAGATGCCGGTAGGATTTATTTCAAATAACGATATCACAGGCGGAAACTCAGGAAGCCCTGTTTTAAATGCAAAAGGAGAACTTATCGGTTGTGCATTTGACGGAAACTGGGAAGCAATGAGCGGTGATATTATTTTTGAACCTGTTTTACAAAGATGTATTAATGTCGATGTCCGATACATACTGTTCATTATCGAAAAGTTTGGCGGAGCAAAGCACCTTATCGACGAAATGACAATAGCTGAATAGCAGAAACCCCACAAACAACCTTAACCCGGCAGCTACAAACTGTCGGGTTTTCTGCTGTGCAGGGTGACAGCCAAGGAAAACTTTGGCTCCCGAAAAGGGAG
>CAYGGD010000111.1:0-5801 GCA_964349315.1 uncultured Muribaculaceae bacterium | reverse complement strand
AATACAAATTGTATCTTTGTAGTAACAATAAGAAAAATCAGGAAGAATGAAAAAACATATACTTTATACAATATCGGCAGTTCTTCTTCTCTTAAACTTTTCTCCAACTGCATTTTCACAGCCTCAAAGTGTCCGTTTTAATAAAATGGTTCACGACTTCGGCGACATTTTAATTACCTCGGGGCACCACTCATACACCTTTACTTTTGAAAACACAGGCTCTCAGCCCGTGGTTGTACAAACCGTAATATCATCGTGCGGATGCGCCACACCGGTGTGGACCCGAAGTCCGGTTATGCCTGGTAACAAAGGGAGTGTTGAGGTAACATTTCTAAACGACCAGGGCCCCTACCCGTTCGATAAATCTCTAACAGTATATATTACCGGAGAACCAAGGCCAATAGTCTTGAGAATAAGGGGAGTTGTTCATGAAAGAGCAAAAAGTTTAGATGAACTCTTCCCGGAAAAATACGGAGACCTCTCCTTCAGGAAAGCCTTTGTCGATTTGGGCAACATTGCTCAGGGAGAGACTAAAAGAGAGACCATAGAGGTGGCAAACACTTCAAAACGCCCGATAGAGGTTGCCTTTACAAATTTATCTCCGGGTTTGTCACTAAATGTTAATCCAAAGAGGATTAACCCGGGACAAAAAGGGGAAATTGAAGTAATTCTTAACACCTCTGAATCGAAAAAATGGGGTCAAACAAACTATACGGCCTCTATTCTAATTAACGGGAACAGAGTTGCGGGTAAAGACTTTTCAGTTAAAGCAAACATCAGGGACAATTTCAGCTCTCTAACCAGAGAACAGAGCGACAACGCACCTCTTCCTATGGCAACCTCCAGCTCTCACGACTTTGGAAGAGTTAGCCGTGGAACTGTAATAAATGCATCTTTTACTGTACAAAATCTGGGTCGAAGAGACCTTATTATCCATACTATCGACACAGAGAAAAAGAATATAACCGTAAATTATCCATCAAAAATTGCTCCGGGTCAGAGCGCAAAAGTTGAGGTAAAAATTGATACATCCTCGGAGAGTGGAGAGGCCGGCTACATATTATCTTTAATTTCAAATTCTCCCGCCCGCCCCGTAATGAACCTTATTATTACAGGTTATATAATTAATTAGCAAACAGATGAAGGAGAAAAACTTCGAAAGCGCACTCAAAGTTAACAAAGGGATTGAGCAGCCTCCTGCCGTAAACCCTTACATAGGTAATTTCTATAAAAAAAATAAAAGTAAACCACTTACAGAAGACGACTACCTGAAAGGAATTCTGGAGGGGAATACTACTATATTAAGCAGGGCAATCACTCTTGTAGAGAGTTCGAAGCCGGAACACAGATCTTTAGCACAAAGTATAATAACCAAATCACTTCCCCATGCTGTCAACTCAATGAGAATTGGCATCACAGGAGTTCCGGGAGCAGGAAAAAGCACTTTTATAGAATCGTTTGGTGGGCTATTAACAGCAAAAGGGCATAAACTTGCAGTACTCGCCATAGACCCAAGCAGCGAAAAGAGTAAAGGTAGTATTCTGGGAGATAAAACCCGTATGGAAACTCTCAGCAACGACCCTAAGGCATTTATACGGCCAAGCCCCAGCAGCGGATCATTAGGGGGAGTTGCGAGAAAAACCAGAGAAACAATCATTCTTTGTGAAGCTGCAGGATATGATGTAATCTTTATTGAGACCGTAGGAGTAGGTCAATCTGAAATAGCAGTGCACTCTATGAGTGATTTTTTTCTTCTTCTTATGCTGGCCGGAGCAGGCGACGAACTACAGGGCATTAAGAGAGGCATTATGGAGATGTCTGACCTTATTGCCATTACAAAATCTGACGGCAGCAACATTGATAAAGCTACTCTGGCCATGTCGTTATATTCCAATGCCCTGAATCTTTTTCCTCCTGCAGAATCGGGATGGAAGCCAAAGGCAGTAACAACCTCCGCCATTACCGGAGACGGACTTGAAGATGTCCTTAAAATGATATACAGCTATTTCGATTACACAAAAGATAACGGCTATTATCTGCACAAAAGAAGAGAACAATCCCGTTTTTGGATGTACGAAACAATTTCCGAAGAGCTTAAAAACGGCTTTTTCGGTAATCCGGAAATATCATCGAAACTTAAGAAATACGAAGAGATGGTATTAAAAGGGGAAATCAGCTCCTTTGCCGCAGCCACAGAATTAATTAATCTGCACAATAAAAAAAGATGAGTACAATTCTTGAAGCACTCAAAAACAGCATTCTCATTACCGGATTGGTTATGATTATGATGTTACTTATTGAATACATAAATATTCACTCTCACGGTAACAGCTTTCGTAAGCTGAAAAATTCTAAGATAAAACAGGTGTTCCTTGCTGCATCTCTCGGCCTTATTCCCGGATGTGTAGGCGGGTTTGCCGTAGTGTCTCTTTTCACACACAAACTTTTAAGTTTTGGAGCTTTGGTTGCAATGATGATAGCCTCTTCGGGTGACGAGGCATTTATTATGCTGGCTATGATACCAAAGACAGCAATAATAATATTTCTTGCTCTCTTTGCAACAGGAGTAACTGCAGGGATTCTTGTAGATAAGTTTTACAAAAAAGAGGTGGCCCCCTTTGACCCCGATCACTATGAAACACACGAAAACTGCTGTTCTCCGGAGCAAAGTAAGAAGAATGCAGTATTTGGCTCTTCTATTTCCAAAAATCTGAAAAACATATCCAGAGAACGATTGCTTATAATGTCAGGCATCGCTCTCTTTATTATAGCGGTTGCAGTGGGGCTACTGGAGCACGACCACAGCGCACACGCACACGAAACCCACTTCGAATTTACTCCTGCTGCTACAGAAGGTGGCAGAGTGTGTATTCAGGATGATGTTCACAACCATAATCATGATCATGATCACCTTCATAGTCACAACCACTCTTTTGATATCTTCAGCGAGAGATGGATCAACTTACTCTTTGCAGCCCTTAGCATATTTACCCTCTTTTTAACAGCAAAGGCCAACGAACACTTTATCAAAGATCATCTTTGGAGCCATGTAGTAAAAAAACACCTTCGCTCCATTTTTCTCTGGACCTTTGGTGCTCTTATAATAATCCATTTCGGGATGCAATTTTTGCATATCGAACAATGGATTGCTCAAAATATGTTTATAATGATTCTGCTGGCTGTGGTCATAGGACTTATTCCCGAATCGGGACCTCATATGATTTTTATAACACTTTTTGCAGGGGGGATTATCCCCTTCAGCGTACTGTTTGCCAGCTCCATTGTTCAGGACGGACACACAGCACTACCCTTATTAGCAGAGAGTAAAAGCAGTTTTATAAAGGCAAAAATCATTAATATGGCCATTGGCCTGATAGTAGGAGGTGTGCTACTGTTTGCCGGATTATAAACTACTCGCCATTCATAGAGAGTAAAAACTCCAGATTACTATCTGTTCGGGTAAGACGGGTTTTCATAAACTCCATTGCCTCAACAGAGTTCATATCCGCAAGGTAATTTCTCAGAATCCAGATTCTGTTCAGTGTCTCTTTATCAAACAAAAGATCTTCACGACGGGTACTGCTAAGGGTAACATCAACAGCAGGGAACACCCTTTTGTTGGAGAGTTTTCTGTCCAGTTGAAGCTCCATATTACCGGTACCTTTAAACTCTTCAAAAATAACCTCATCCATCTTAGACCCCGTATCGGTTAATGCAGTAGCAATAATGGTAAGAGAACCTCCATTTTCAATATTTCTGGCTGCACCAAAGAAACGCTTAGGTTTATGAAGTGCATTTGCATCCACCCCACCGCTGAGAACCTTACCGGAGGCCGGCTGAACTGTATTGAAAGCTCTCGCCAAACGGGTTATAGAATCAAGGAGAATTACCACATCATGACCACACTCTACCATTCTCTTGGCCTTCTCCAGGACTATATTTGCCACCTTTACATGTCTCTCGGCCGGCTCGTCAAAAGTAGAAGCAACAACTTCACCCTTAACACTTCTGGCCATATCGGTAACCTCTTCAGGTCTTTCATCTATAAGAAGAACAATCAGATAAACCTCAGGGTGATTATCAGCAATAGCGTTGG
Organism: uncultured Muribaculaceae bacterium; assembly: GCA_964349315.1. Taxonomy (GTDB): domain Bacteria; phylum Bacteroidota; class Bacteroidia; order Bacteroidales; family UBA932; genus Bact-08. The sequence continues at coordinate 1,705 of CAYGGD010000111.1, read as the reverse complement.
CAATATCTTTTAAAAGAACTGTCTTACCTGTTTTCGGCTGAGCAACAATCAACCCTCTCTGACCCTTACCAATTGGAGCAAACAAGTCTACTACCCTTGTAGATAGGTTATTGTGCCCATTTGAAGTAATATTAAACTTCTCAGTCGGGAAAAGAGGAGTAAGAAAGTCGAAAGGGACTCTGTCTCTTATAAACTCAGGACTTCTTCCGTTAATCTGCTTAACCTTAACAAGAGGAAAATATTTATCTCCCTCTTTCGGAGGTCTGATTTCTCCGGTAAGAGTATCACCGGTTTTTAAGCCATATAGCTTTATCTGAGCCTGTGAAACATATATATCATCGGGAGAATTCAGATAGTTGTAATCAGACGATCGTAAAAAACCATACCCGTCGGGCATAATCTCAAGAACACCAGTTGCATCAACTATACCTTCAAATTCAAATTTAACTTTCTGAACTTTGTCGTTTTCCTTGTGCTCCTGCGGCTTCTCGTGGTCTGACTTCTTCTCTTTTCTTTGTCTTAAAGACTTATCGCTGGAAACCTCCTGTTGCTGTGGTGGCTGCTGTTGTGACTGCGACGGCTGTGTATTTTGCTGCTGAGGCGGCTGTGGTTTTGGTTGCTGTGGCTGTTGCGAAGGCTGTTGCGAAGGCTGTTGCGAAGGCTGTTGCGAAGGCTGTGGTTTTTGCTGCTGAGGCGGCTGTGGTTTTGGTTGCTGCTGCTGCTGCGGCTGTTGCGACGGCTTTGGCTGTTGTGGCGGTTGCGGCTTTGGCTGTTGTGGCGCCTGCGGCTTTGGCGGCTGCGCCGGCTGAGCTTTTTCAGCATTTACCACTAAACTTTTATTTTCTTTAGCTGTATCAGTTTTTTTTGCAGCAGGTCTGCCTCTTTTCTTTTTTGATGGCTGTGGAGAGGTATCGGACTTAGCCTGAACCTCTTGAGATGACTCCTCTTTTTTAGCACTTCCTCTGGCTGACTCTCTTTTAACAACAGGCCTTTTAATTGGTAAATTGCCAATTTTTGCCTGCTCGTCAAGAATCTCATATATAAGATCCTCCTTTGAAAAGTTTTTTGCTTTTGCAATCTTGAGATTAGTTGCAATAGCAATCAGCTCTTCCTGACTCTTCTTGCTTAATTCTAGTATATCGTACATCGATTTATAATGTGAGTTGAAATTACCCTTATAGATTACAGGGTACAGAAATATAACACAAAAGTACAAAAAAATTGTTTATTAACAAAAAAAACGGAGATAAACTCCGTTTGACACTATTTTGCTGCTATTACATCCATTTCTATAAGGGCCCCTTTTGGCAGAGCCACAACGGCAAAAGCAACTCTTGCGGGATAGGGTTCGCTGTAAAACGACGCATACACCTCATTCATTTCTGCAAAATCTTTCATATCTGTAAGATATACAGTAGATTTAACAACATGGCTGTAATCGTAACCCGCCTCATGAAGAATATAACCAATATTTTTAAGTACCTGGCGAGCCTGTTCCCGGACACCACCGCTTACAAATTCACCTGTTGATGCATCAACCGGCAACTGGCCCGAAACATAAAGAGTTCCATTTGCCTCAACGGCCTGACTGTAAGGCCCCACTGCTTTTGGAGCCAATTCAGTAGAAATAATCTTTTTCATAGTAAAATCTATTTATAAGTATTTAAAAACCAGCCCTTCCAAGCCGGTCTTAATATATAATATT
>CAYGGD010000110.1:0-5913 GCA_964349315.1 uncultured Muribaculaceae bacterium | reverse complement strand
GAAATTTCTTTTGCGTTAAAAAAATAACTAAATTGCCTAAAAGTTATTCTGATGAAAACAAGTATAATAAAATTAATTATGCTGTCAATTACGACTATTGTCGTTATTGCTTGCACTACTGTTATGATAACAGGCAGAAAACAGATGCTTCTCTTTAGTCAGGGAGAGCTAACCTCGTTAAGCGAGCAGGCCTATACAGAGATTATGAGCCAATCGAAGCTTTCAGATAATCACTATCATGTATATATGGTTCGCGAAGTGGGCGAAAACCTTACCAGAGCTGTCGACCAATATGTTCGCGAGAAGGGGTTGGAAAAAACTCTGGATGGAATCACCTGGAATTTTGATGTTATTCAAAACGATCAGGTAAATGCATTTTGTCTTCCAAACGGAAATATTGTTTTTTATGAGGGCATTATGACTGTAACAAATACTCCCGACCTGGTTGCTGTGGTAATGGGGCATGAGATAGCACATGCGCTGGCAAAACATGGTAACGAAAGGATGAGTCAAGAGGTAATGGTAGGTGCAGCAGGTCAGGTTATCAATTCGTTGATTGGTGCCGACAAACCAAAAGAACAGCTGCTTTTTCAGGTTGCTTACGGACTCGGTTCTCAATTGGGAGTTCTTTTGCCATATTCAAGAAAGCACGAGTATGAAGCCGACAGACTTGGCCTTATAATTATGTCTATGGCCGGTTACGACATTAATGTTGCTCCCGGTTTTTGGGAAAGGATGAGTGCAAGCAACCAGGGTGGTCAGATGGAGTTTTTCAGTACACACCCTTCGGATGAAAACCGTATTAAGGAGATAAACAAAATTCTTCCCGAGGCGGCAAAGTATGCACCCGCTAAATAATTATTATATTTGTCGGCTTAAAGAATTAAATTTTAAAGTATGTTTAGAACACACACTTGCGGAGAATTACGCATCAACAACACAGGAGAGATAGTGAAGCTGGCCGGATGGGTTCAGAGAATCAGAAAAATGGGGGGAATGAGCTTTATCGACTTAAGAGACAGGTATGGTTTAACCCAGCTGGTTATAGATGATTCTGCTTCTCTGGAGTTGAACAGTGTTGCTGAAAAACTTGGAAGAGAGTTTGTGATTCAGGCATATGGAGAGGTTGTTGAACGAAGCAGCAAGAACAGTAAAATTGCAACAGGTGATATAGAGATTAAAATCTCGGAAATTACGGTTTTAAACAGCTCGCAGACACCTCCCTTTACAATAGAGGACGTGAGTGACGGAGGAGAAGAGCTGAGGGCAAAATTCCGCTATCTCGATTTGCGTCGTAATCCTCTGAAAAGGGCTATGGAGCTAAGACACAAGATGGGGCAAGAGACCCGTAAGTATTTGGACAGTATAGGTTTTATGGAAATTGAGACCCCTGTTTTAATTAAATCTACTCCCGAGGGTGCCAGAGACTTTGTGGTTCCTTCACGAATGAACCCGGGTGAGTTTTATGCTTTGCCCCAAAGTCCGCAGACATTTAAACAACTTTTGATGGTTGCAGGTTATGACCGATACTTTCAAATAGTAAGATGTTTCAGAGACGAAGACCTCAGAGCCGACCGTCAGCCGGAGTTTACACAAATAGATTGTGAGATGTCCTTTGTAGAGAGGGAGGACATATTAAATACTTTTGAAGGGCTTATTAAAGAACTGTTTAAAAATGTACTCGGTCACACAATTACAGAGGAGTTTCCCAGAATGTCCTACGCCGATGCAATGAAATTCTACGGTTCGGATAAACCCGACATTCGCTTCGGAATGAAGATAACCGAGTTAAAAAACAGCTTGGACAACAGTACTGCCGATTTAGTAGGAGGAAAAGATTTTGTTGTTTTCGACTCAGCAGAGTATGTAGGAGGTATTTGTGTACCGGGGGCAGCAAATTACACCCGCAAACAGATAGACGAACTTACCGAGTGGGTTAAAAGGCCTCAGATTGGGGCGAAAGGGCTTGTTTATATAAGAGTTGCCGAAGATGGGATAAAGTCGTCGGTAGATAAATTCTATTCAGCAAACGACCTCTCTCTTTTTGCTGAAAAAATGGGAGCGGCAGCCGGAGATCTTATTCTTATTCTTGCAGGTGACACCAAAAAGAGTCGAGATGCGCTGGGAACACTTCGCATAGAGATGGGGAATCGTCTGGGTCTTAGAGACAACACCAAATATGCCCCGCTTTGGGTTTGCGACTTTCCTCTGTTAGAATGGGACGAAGAGAGCAAGCGCTTTTATGCTATGCACCATCCTTTTACGGCCCCCAAGCCCGAAGACATAGATAAGTTTTATAGCAGTGACAAAGATGAAATTGCTAAAGTTGCGGCAAATGCCTACGATTTTGTTCTTAACGGAACCGAAATCGGTGGTGGCTCTGTAAGGATTCATGACGCCAAAGTTCAAAAGAGAATGTTTGAGGTTCTGGGCTTTTCTGATGAGGAGGCAGAGTATAAGTTTGGCTTTATAATAAATGCTTTCAGATTCGGTGCACCCCCGCACGGAGGAATTGCGTTTGGGTTCGACAGGTTCTGTGCTCTTTTTGGAGGTCAGGAGACCATCAGAGACTTTATTGCTTTTCCAAAGAACAATGCAGGACGAGATGTTATGCTAGATGCTCCGTCGATGATAGATGACTCTCAAATGGATGAGCTCTTTCTTAGGAGCACCATTAAAAAGGAAAGTTAAAAACCTCTATTAAATGAATATACAGCAGCTGGATTACATAGTATCGGTAGATCGTTTCAGACATTTTGCCAAAGCGGCTGAAGCTTGCGGAGTTTCTCAGCCAACGCTTAGCATGATGATCCAAAAGCTGGAAGAAGAGCTTGGTGTAGAACTTTTTGACAGAAAACAATCGCCTGTTCAACCTACAGAGGTAGGTAAAAAGCTGATTGCACAGGCAAAAGTTGTTAAATTTAATATTAAACAGTTTAGGGAGATTGCCGAAGCAGTAAGAGAAACAATTGAAGGTGAGTTGAATATGGCTATTATTCCTACACTTGCCCCATACATTATTCCAAAGTTTTTCGGAGAGATTCGCCACCGTTTGCCCGATTTAAAGGTGAGAATCTCTGAAATAAGAACATCTGAAATTATCGAAAAACTACAAAGTGCCGAAATAGAACTTGCAATAGTCTCCACCCCGTTAAACGAGCCGGGCATACTTGAGCTTCCTCTTTTTTATGAGCGTTTTATAGCTTATGTTTCTCCGATGGAAAAGGAGATGTACAAAAAGGAGAAAATTGATGTTTTTTCTCTTGACCCGGAAGGTATGTGGCTGCTTCAGGAGGGACACTGTTTCCGCAGTCAGATGATAAATATATGTCATAAGGGAAAGGACTCAATGCAAATTTATGAGGCAGGCAGTATCGAAACGCTTATCAGAATAGTTGATAAAAACGGGGGGTATACCCTTATACCGGAACTTCATATTAGTGCTCTATCTCCAGAGCAAAAGAGTAATATAAGACTTTTTGCGGGAGATGAACCAAGGCGCGAAATTTCCTTTGTTTTCAGAGAGGATTTTGTTAAAGAACGGCTGATAAACGAGCTGGTAGAATCAGTCAAGGAGATGATACCTCCTTTTATGATGGATAAAAGACTCTCAAAATTTAGAGTAAAGTTGTAATGGGCTTACTATTTTTTTATCTTTTTCTTGCTCTGTTTGTCTCTTTTTTATGCTCAATAATGGAGGCAGTGCTTTTAACGACTCCAATCTCTTTTATTACAATGAAAGAGAACCAGGGGATAAAGGCAGCTGAATTATTCAACAGACATAAGCAAAATATTGACAGACCCTTGTCAGCAATTTTGTCTCTTAATACTATTGCTCACACTATCGGTGCTGCGGGTGTTGGTGCTCAGGCAGCAATTGTTTTCGGTGATGCATACTTTGCTCTTATCTCTGCTGCATTGACAATGTTAATTCTCGTCTTTTCTGAGATTCTTCCCAAAACCATAGGTGCTTACTATTGGAAAGCTCTTGCTATTCCTTCGGGGGTTATTATTCAGGCGATGGTAGTTTTAACCTACCCGCTTGTGATTTTATCGGAGGTTTTAACCCGGGCAATTTCCAAAAAGGGGAAAGAGAATAATTCTGTTAGCCGCGAAGAGTTTTCGGCTATGGTAGATATCGGAACTCAGGAGGGTGTTATTGGTGTTGCAGAGAGCAGAATTATCCAGAATATAATTAAGCTGAGAAATGTAAGGGTTCAGGATGTGATGACTCCTCGTGTGGTTGTAGAAACAGCATCGGAGCAGATGTCAATAAAGGAGTTTCATTCAATTAAATCTTACAGACAGTTTTCGAGGATTCCTCTTTATTCTGCAGAAAGCAAGGAAGATATCACAGGGTTTGTTCACAGGCAGGATGTTACCGAGAATATGGCAAACGATAATTTTAACACCAAATTGGTTTCAATAAAAAGAGAGATACTGGTGGTTCCTAATCTTCAGCCACTGACTGTTTTATGGGAGCGATTATTGGCTCAAAAAGCTCATATTGCCTTGGTAGTAGATGAATACGGAGGATTCGAAGGTGTTGTTACCCTCGAAGATGTAATTGAAACAATTCTCGGCCTGGAAATAATGGACGAACGTGACACCACAGCCGATATGCAGCAGTATGCCCGTGAGCGCTGGAGTCAGAGAAGAATAAAATACAGGGAGTTTGCAGATGAACCCCGTTCGTAATTACTTTTAATGCTGTTTCAGAATTCCTGTTAATTTGGCAGCCAGTTCATGAAAGCATTTTCCATCTTCTCTTTGTTTAAGAGAAATTGGCTCGCCGTCGTCTCCCCCTTCTCTTATGCTTTGAATAAGAGGTATCTGTGCCAATAAAGGAACATCAAATTTTTCTGCCATCTGCGTGCATCCCTCTTTTCCAAAGATGTAGTATTTGTTATCGGGTAGCTCTGCTGGAGTAAACCACGCCATGTTTTCTACAAGTCCCAGTACAGGTTTATTGATATCCTTGGAGCGGAACATGTTGATCCCCTTTTCTACATCGGCAAGTGCAACCGACTGGGGAGTACTAACAACAATAGCTCCGGACAGAGGTATTTCGCTAACCAGAGAGATATGAATATCTCCTGTTCCGGGAGGAAGGTCTACCAGCAAATAATCCAGCTCTCCCCATTCGATCTGTAAAATCATCTGCTTTAGGGCATTGCTTGCCATTGGTCCGCGCCATATCAGTGGTTGATCGGGTTTGGAAAAGTAGCCGATGGACATCCATTTTACACCATATTTTTCTACCGGGATTATCATCTGTTTTCCTGAGGAGTCGTCTACAAGAGGTTTGTAGTTTTCTGTTCCGGTCATCATCGGAACGGAGGGTCCGTAAACATCTGCATCTGTAAGCCCCACTTTATAACCTGCTTTTGCCAGGGCTATGGCAAGGTTTACCGCAACAGTCGATTTGCCTACTCCCCCTTTTCCTGATGCAATGGCAATTATATGTCCTACATGCTCAAGCGCCTCTTGTCCCAACTCTACAACCTCTCTTTTTTTAATTTTTCGCTCCCGTACCAGCTCCATGATTGAGAGTTTAAACTTTTCGTTTGGAAATGCCTCTTTTAGTGCGGCTTCGCACATTTTTTTCAATGTCGATGCCAGTGGGTCGGGTGATGGGAACACCAGTCGGAAACGGATTCTTCCCTCGTCAACTTTTATCTCTTCCACCATTTCCAGCGATATTATATCTTTCTCTTTTACAGGGTGAATAACTGTTTTAAGAGCTTCTTCTATTTTATTTATCTCCATGTTGATTGTCTTAGGTTTATGAAAACAAATTTAATGGTTTTTAGTTTAATGACTGACTCAACTACAGGTTTTAAGGTTTTTTCTATGAGGTTTTCTGCTGTCAGGGTGTACAGCCCGGAAAATCCTCCCCACCTACGGCGGGTC
>CAYGGD010000109.1:0-6021 GCA_964349315.1 uncultured Muribaculaceae bacterium | reverse complement strand
CTCAGCATCAGTTTATAAAAGAGATAGAACAGCGAAAGAGCAAGTGAGCTTTTTATTATGTAAATAACAGCCTCTCCCATAACTACTTTAATTTATTGTCAGACTTTTCTGCCTGGTTTATGATTTTTTTCAGTTCTTCTAGAGAAATCTTCTCCTCTTCGATAAATGAGGAGACAATGCCCAGGTAAGAGTTTTTGAAATACTTGCTTACCACATTCTTAAGTGTACCTATTTTGTATTCATCTGCACTTATCAACGGGTAGTACTGAAAAGTGTTACCATAACTTTTATGCGATAAGTAGCCCTTTTCTTCAAGGCCCCTTACAATTGTGGATATTGTGTTAAAATGAGGACGTGGTTCAGGGTACGATTCCACAATTTCTCTAACGAAAAGGGGCCCTTTTTCCCAAAAAACAGAGATAATCTCCTCCTCTTTTGTCGTCAATTTTTTCATGAGTTTTATCCTTTCTGCAAATGTAACTAAATATTTTAGTTATGCAACTATATCTCTTAGTTATATAAAAATATTTTGGATATTGATTTTTTATTTAACTTTGTATCGAAAAGTACTTTTTATGACGAAGAAAAATGATTATTTAAATGAAATTAGTGAGATACGCTCTTTAATGGAGCGGTCTTCAAGGTTTTTGTCTTTATCGGGCTTCTCCGGAGTAGTTGTGGGTTTATATGCTCTCATCGGGGCGTTTATTGCACAACAGCTTGTAAAATCGGGAGGTTACAATGTAGGAGCCCTTTCTGTTGTGGCAATTTCTGTTCTTGTAGCTTCTGTATTAACGGTTATCTGGCTATCGTATAAAAGATGTGTCAGAAATGGCGAACCGTTTTTAAATAAAGCATCAAAAAGATTGGCTTATGTTATGGCTGTGCCTCTTGTAACGGGAGGTGTTTTAATTGTTCTGCTTATATTGAAAGGTATCGCACAACTGGCTATGCCATTAAGCCTTATTTTTTATGGACTGGCTATGTTCAGTGCAGGTAGATACACGTATAAGGAGGTTTACTCAATGGGGCTTGTCCAGATTATAACCGGTGTTTTATCTCTGGTTTTCATTGACTATGCATTACTGTTCTGGGCCGCCGGATTTGGTTTATTAAACATTTTGTACGGCATTTACATCTATTTTAATCACGAAAAGTGAAAGTATCTATTAACAGACTTAATAAAGCTTTTGAAAGCCGGGTAAGACTCGGAATAATGTCGGTATTGTCGGTAAATGACGATATTGATTTTATATCGTTGAAAAAGTACCTCACTCTTACGGACGGTAACCTTGCCACCCATTTAAAGGCACTTGAAAAACAAAAGTATATTCAGATAAAAAAATCTTTTGTAGGGAGAAAGCCAAATACATGTTATTCAATAACAAAAGAGGGTAGGGCTGCTTTTGAGAACCATATTAACGAATTGGAAAAACTAATTAAAACAAGCAAATAACTTTATGTATAGTAGTGAATATAAAGAGTTAGAGTGGGGTTCCTACAGGGAGCAGATACTCATTATTGCTCTCTCAATTGGGGCGGGTCTCATAGCCAAGTTCCCTGATTTTGCCGGGATAGATCAGGATTTATATTTTCAAAGGAACATCTCATTTGTTTTTTTTCCGATGCTTTCGCTATATTTTATCATTAAAAACAGAGTGAGCTTGCTAAAATCGGCGGGCGTATTTGCAATTATTGTGTTGTCGGCTGTTTATATTAACCTTTTACCGGGAAATGGCAGTAGCGACAATGTGGTTCTTGCATCTATACATATGCCTTTTTTTATGTGGACTATTGCAGGATACTGCTATATTGGATGTGATATTAAGAATATCGCCGGTAGAATCGAATTTCTCCGGTTTAACGGCGAATTGGCAGTTATTACCTCCTTTATTTTAATAGCCGGAGCTGCCTTATCTGCGGTAACAATAGTGCTTTTTGAACTTATAAATATAAGAATAGAGGATTTTTATTTCGGAAATATTGCAATCTGGGGGTTTGCTGCCTCTCCGATAATCGGAACATATCTGGTTAAAAAAAATATGCAGCTTGTTAAAAATGTTCCCGTAATTATTGCAAAAATATTTACCCCTTTGCTGCTGATTATGTTAATAGTATATTTGGCAGCAATAGCAATATCTGCAAAAAACCCATACAACGACAGAGAGTTTTTACTAATATTCAATCTCCTTTTGATTGGAGTTATGGCTGTTATTCTATTCTCACTTACGGGACCTGTAAAAAATACTCAAAATAAAGCAGCTCTTATTGTTTTAACAGCTCTCTCTGCTGTAACTATTATTGTAAATATGGTGGCACTTTCTGCAATTGTATTCAGAATTTTTGAAGGAGGTATAACACCTAACAGAATTGCTGTTCTCGGTACTAATTTGCTGATATTGGTTAATTTGATTATTGTAACCATAAGGTTGGTTCAATCTGCAAAAAATCCGGCAAAAAGAGCGGAAACAGAAAATAGTATTGCACTCTTTTTACCTTATTACTCTTTATGGGCAGCTGTAATTATATTTATCTTCCCTATGTTATTTCGATAGCTCCCCGGATCGCTTTTGAGTGATTTCTATAACATTCTCGAAGAGTATGTCGATATTGTTTTCGGTTAGGTATTTAAGCCCCGCCTCTGTTGTTCCGTTTTTACTAGCGATTTGACAGATAAGATTATCTATTGAGCAGTTCTCGTTGTGTGCCTTGTAAAAATCGGCTGTTCCGTAAAGTAATCCCGAAAGCATTGTGTTTACATCTTTGTGTTCGATGCCTAGTTTAAGTATCTTGTTTCGCTGAACATCCAGAAATTTAAGGAAAAAAGCAGGACCACTGCCGAATATTGCTGTAAAAAGATCGAAATCTTTTTCTGGAAGTTTAAAGAGAATCCCCAGTTTCTTCAGAAGTTGAATTACTGGCAGAACAAGTTCAGAGTCAATGTTGTTGGTTTGATAGGCTGTTACTGCGCTTCCAAACTCTACCGCTAAGTTTGTCATTATACGGATCACCGGAGCATTTATCCCGTTTTCTATCTGAGGGATGTTTTTGCCTGCTACGGCAGAAACAATAACCTTATTGCTCAAATCCTGATTTTTAAGTTTATCAAGAACATCATCAAGGTTTTGAGGTTTGACCGTAAGCCAGATAGCATCTGAACCGGCTACCAGTTCAGCTATGTTGTCAAAGTGTGGGATCTCTGTATGTTTGTTTGATGTGGAGTAATATCCGAAAGAGCTCTCTTCTGTTTTTTTAATTCCTCTGTATACGGCTTTTGCAAGGTTGCCGTAACCTATAAATCCATGCCTCATTTTATGTAATTATTTTGGTGAAAAATGGGGGATGAATTTAAAAATGACGCCACCCCCTAACGATTGTTAAGGATAATATACCCCTTTCGGGGGGATGGTGTCATTAGATGTATCATGGGTGCGAAGGTAATAATAAAATAATATATTACAAATTGTAACTATGGATTTGTATTTGTGGCTGCGGGACTCCCACCATCAAGCCTGTCGTCTGTAGAAGAACGCCTTGCTTTTCTTACTATAGGATTAAAGTTGCCAAATCTCCAGAAGAGACTGAAGTTAATGCTTCTCATGGTTTGCTCTGTAATTGAGTTAGTTACATAAGTAAGATCGCGACTTTCAAATTTAAATGTCTTTGTTTTGCTCAGGGGCTCCCTTACAAATATCGAAAAGGTCAGTTTGTCGTTCAGGAATCGCTGGCTAAGCCCCAAGCTTGTCATATACATTATTGGGTATTTAGTTTGTAACATAACGTTTCCGCCATACATATATCCGTTAAAATTCATGTTTGCCTTTTTCCATAGGGCCACATTGCCATTTATGCCGCCGTTAAAGCTGAATCCATCGTTCTGAAGCGAATTGTCAAGAGAAGAGACTGTAGTGTATGAAACTGCACCGTTTAGGTTTACGCTGTATTTTTGTCCGGACCTGTAAGAGAAGTTAACATTGAGCCGGTAACTGTTGTTTTTGCCGATATTTTCGTATGTAGAGTGTGTTACTCCGTTTTCGTAGATGCGTCTTATTTGCTCAATGTTGTTTTTAGTAAAATTACCCATAAGATTTAGTCCGAGATTCCAGCTCATCGAAGATTTACGATAACCCAGATTTACCGAGTTGCGCCTTACTGTTTCGAGGTCGGGGTTACCGTATGATATATTCATAGGATCGGTGTCGTTTACATAAGGGTTTAAATGCCATATTCCCGGCCTGTTAAGGCGTTGTGTAAAGGCAGCGGAGAGAGATTGCCCTTTTTTCAGCATATAGCTGAGGTTAAAGTATGGTACTATATCAAATTGTTCATTTGTAAAATAGATGTTCTCTTGATATGCTTTTGATACCCCGTCGTTTAAGGTATATTCCATTCTAAATCCCGCTTTGGCTGTTAAACTCTTATGCTTAAATGCATATCCTCCGTACATACTTCCAATGTGCTGGTCGTAATCGAGGTCGTTAATTCGTGTCGGATCACTTACCCAGGAGGCCTCTTCGTTAAGCACCCAAATTTCGGAGTTAGACCTGTTTTGTCTTAAAATATATTTCACACCTGTTTCAAGCTGATGATTCTTTGTAAGAGGGTCGTAGTAGTCTGCCTGAAATGTATGCTCTCTTCCGTCAGCTTTATTAATTGAGTTCTGAGAGTAACCAGCCATATTTACCAATGGAACTATTGTGCTAAAGGCATCTGTCGTTATAGGGTTAGAGTTGAGACTATAGCTGAAGGTAAGATTCTGATCGGGTTTTTTATATGTTTTTTGATATGATAATGATCCTGAAATTGCTCCGTAGCCGTATTTCTGTTCGTTTATGTTGGAGTATTGTCTGGTTACTTGTCCGTTTATATCACGGGATATGAAATTTGATAATCCGGAGCTGGTTGAGGATCCTTTGTATCCCCATCCAGACAGGGTGATAAGGTTTAACGAGTCTATTTCGTAGCTGGCCTCAATTCCGGCGTTTGTAAAAATAGAGTACGAATCAAAGGCGGCGTCGGATGAAGAGTATTTAAACTGGTCGCTTATAAAGTTTTCTGTTTCGCTTGAGCTTCTGTTTTTGTTGGCTATATTTTTACCCGAGTAAACATTTGTACTGATTGCAAGTTTGCCAATCTGAACTGAAAAATAACCACCACCGTTATAACCTCCAAGGGTGTTGACTCCGGCATTGATACTTCCGTTATACCCCTCAACGCTCTTTTTGTTTGTTATTATGTTTATTATTCCTCCAACCCCTTCGGCATCATATTTTGCAGGAGGATTTGTAATAACCTCAATCGATTTTATAGAACTTGCAGGCATTGCCTTTATTGCATCTTTAAAGTTGCGGACAAGGAGTCCCGATGAGCGGCCATTCACCAGTACTTTAAAATTTGTTTCTCCGTTAAGCCTTACATTATCGTCTCCATCTACACTTAACATCGGCACTTTTCTGAGAATATCGGCAAGTGTGCTGGATGGCGTTTCCGGATCTGATTCCAGATTATAGGTTAGTTTGTCGGGCTCATTTTTGATGAGAGGTAAAACTCCTACAACTGTAATTTCGGACAGTTGCATTCCCTCTGTGATAAAGATATCTCCGATGTTTATCCTTCGCTGTGTGCTGTCGAGGATAATGTCATTTCTGGAGTTTGTGTAACCTATCATAGAGGCAGAGAGAATGTATTTGCCGGGACCCGGCGCTTCAATGGTGAATTTTCCATCGGCACCTCCGGCAACAGAGGTGATAGGCTTGAGGGAGTCGTTAAAAAGAGCAATTGTCGGGTACTCAATACTCTTACCGGAAAGTGAGTCGAGTACAGTTCCGCTGATTGCTATTTTGCTGATATCCCTTTGTGCAAAGAGAAATCCTGTCCAAAAAAAGGACAACAGTACTATAAAAATGATTTTTTTCATTGGGTGATTATTAGGTGATTTTTTTTACGAATCAATTATCGTGCCAACGATATGCTGGTGTTTAGGTAGTTACAATTTTTTTCTACAATTTAAAACTATTTATC
>CAYGGD010000108.1:0-6107 GCA_964349315.1 uncultured Muribaculaceae bacterium | reverse complement strand
AATGGAAATTTGTTTTGTAAGAAATAATATATATTTTTGCAATTGAAAACAGAAAACAAGTGTATAAATAATAAATAAAAAGAAAATGAGAGTTATAAAAATATTTCTGGTCTTTCTTGTGGTAGTTGCATCGTTTACCTCCTGTGAAGCTAAGTCAAAGAGTAATACCGATTCGGAGAAAGGGGGTACCATTTCTCTTGACAGGGATGCATTCCTCAAGAAAGTTGTAGATTATAAAGGAAACCCAAACGAATGGTTTTATCTGGGAGACAAACCGGCCATTGTCGACTTTTATGCAGACTGGTGTACTCCATGCAGAAACCTGGCTCCGATACTCGAGGAGCTCGCCGATGAATACAAAAACGATATTTATATATACAAAGTTAATACCGACAGACAGAGAGAGGTTGCCGCTGCATTTGGCATAAGAGCATTGCCGACAATACTTTTTATTCCGTTAAAAGGTGATCCTCAGGTTGCCCAGGGGGCATTGCCCAAAGAGGAACTAAAAAAATTAATTGAATCGATATTGTTAAATAATGAGTAAATTGCAATGAAAAAGTTATGTGCAATCAGAGATGTGTGTCGTGCTATAGGCGAATTTGAGCAGGAATTTTCGGCTCTGCACGGTATTTCGCTTAACGAAGGAATGGTTTTGTGCTCACTTAAAGAGAAGAGACTCTCTTCAGGAGAGATTGCAAAACAGATAAATCTTACCTGTTCCAATACATCTAAGCTTATCAGAACTATTGAAGATAAGGGTTTTATAGAAAGAGTTATGGGAGAGGAAGATCGCAGGCAGATGTACTTTTCCCTTACTAAAAAGGGGCTCCTAAAAATGAGAGAGATCGAGGAGGACAATATTGAGTTAACCGGTCCGCTTAAATTAATTGCCAAATAATAAAGGTTATGAAAAATTTTATCCTATTAAGCTCCCCTCTCAAAGAGAACGGCACTTCGTTTGCCATATTGTTGCTCAGAGTTTTTGTCGGAGTCCTGATGATTACCCATGGCTGGCAAAAGATTCAAAATTTCGCGACATTATCGGAGTTTTTCCCTGACCCCATAGGGTTCGGGAGCAGATTCTCACTTATGCTTGCTATTGCAGCAGAGGTTTTCGGATCGATCTTTCTGATTTTTGGTCTTCTTACAAGACTCACCTTAATACCACTTGGTTTTACAATGGGAGTTGCCTTTTTTATAGTGCATGCCAATGACCCTTTTCAACAGAAAGAGCTTGCCCTCTTTTTCCTAGGGGTTTATATCGTGCTCTTTCTGCTGGGTCCTGGAAAGTTTTCTCTGGACAGAATGGTTCTTGCCAGATTTCTCAAGACAAAGAACTAAACCCACTCTTCACTTAAGATTTCACCTGTCAGAGACATAACAAGTGCTTTGACAGGTATATTTCTTTTTGCCTTCTCCCTGGCACTTCTTGCTATTTTAAGTAATCCACTGCAGCAGGGAACCTCCATCATAAGAACTGTCAAAGTGTTGAGTTTGGCTTCGTCAATCATAATAGTCAGTTTATCTATGTAGCTCTGTATATTGCTGTCTAGTTTCGGGCAGGCAATTGCTAGTGATTTGTTCTTAAGGAATTCTGAATGAAACGAGCCATGGCTGAATGCAGAGCAGTCGGAGGCAAGAAGCAGGTCGCTCCCTTTAAGAAATCCGGCCATAGGGTTAAGCAAGTGCAGCTGAACCGGCCATTGCTGAAGCTCCGAAGGATTTTGGGAAGCTGGAGTAAATGAGACACTCTCTCTTTTAAAGGTTCTTTCGGCACTTCCGGGGCATCCGCAAGCCTGTGGCTGAGCAGCAGGAGCATCAGCAACTGACATGATTTCCTCTCCGAGATCAATTCCATTATCGCGGCACCACTCTACTCCCTGGTTGTACCACTCCATTTCGCCATGATCTTTAAGATGCTTCAGATGTGCAAGAACTACATTCTTGCCCTTTGGCGAAATTCTTTTCATAACAGCAATTTCGTCGTAAGGCTCTGTCTCTTTCTCAATAAGTTCAATAGCACCAACCGGACAATCTCCGATGCAGGCTCCAAGACCATCACAGTAAAGGTCACTAATCATTACTGCTTTACCGTTTATAAGCTGAAGCGCACCTTCGTGGCATCCCTCTACACAAGCTCCGCAACCGTTGCAAAGATCTTCGTCAATTTTTATAACTGTTCTTTTCATTGTTTCTATGGTTTAATATTTGATTTATGATGCAAAAATAGGGATTGTGTGTGCTAATAAATGTAACAATTGATACACTCGTATAAAATTTAACGGTATAGATTTTGCATCTCTTAAATTTCTGATAAAAACAAATAGAAATGAGATTTCTCATATCGGGTATTACAGTTTTGCTCTTATTTTCCTGCTCACCTGTCTATCTGGCGTTAGAGCCGGTACAGGAGTTTGATATCGAAAAATATATGGGAAAATGGTATGAAATTTACCGTTTACCCAATAAATTTGAAGAGGGGCTCGAAGATATTACTGCACACTATCAGCTTACCGAAGATGGAAATGTTATTGTAACTAACGAAGGTCGTCTGATTGACGACAAAAGCAGAGTTAAGCAGGCAAAAGGGAGGGCATGGATTCCCGACCCTAAAGAGCCATCGAAGCTAAAGGTAAGTTTTTTCTGGCCTTTTTCTGGTGACTACTGGGTATTAAAGGTCGATCCCGAATACAGCTATGCTCTTGTAGGTGAGCCCTCGGGCAAATATCTATGGATTCTCTCCCGTGAGAGAAGATTAGACCCTAAAATTGTGGAGGAGCTTATGATATATGCCTCAACCCTCGGTTTTGCCGTCGAAGATATGATCCGCGGTCAGGTCTATTAGTTTGTCATCGGCTAAGTTTGGTACTGTAACCTTAAGGAGAGGAGTTCTCTCCATCTCTCTTTTAATAGCAAATATGGCCCCTTTGTTTCTTGCCCACGCCCGTCTTGTTATTCCGTTGTTTACATCCCAGTGAAGCATATTCATAATTTTTTGGTCGGCCTCTTCGCTGCCATCAATTACCATTCCGAAACCGCCGTTAATAACCTCTCCCCAGCCGACACCGCCTCCGTTGTGGATAGATACCCAGGTGGCCCCTCTGAAGGAGTCGCCTATAACATTATGAATTGCCATATCGGCAGTAAATGACGAACCGTCGTAAATATTGGAGGTCTCTCTGTAGGGCGAATCTGTTCCCGACACATCGTGGTGATCGCGACCAAGTACAATAGGAGCGGAAATCTTTCCCTCCCTAATTGCCTTGTTCATCTCAAGGGCAATTTTAATTCTCCCCTCTGCATCGGCATACAGGATTCTTGCCTGTGATCCCACTACAAGATTATTCGATTCGGCCTCTTTTATCCAGTGAATATTGTCGGCAAGCTGAGTGTAAATCTCTTCAGGCGCCTCTTTAATCAGCGATTCCAGCACCTGCGTTGCAATTTTGTCACTCTCAGCCAAATCAGAAGCGCTGCACGAAGTAC
The DNA here is from genome assembly GCA_964349315.1 of uncultured Muribaculaceae bacterium. GTDB lineage: Bacteria > Bacteroidota > Bacteroidia > Bacteroidales > UBA932 > Bact-08. Next base: position 2,618 of record CAYGGD010000108.1, on the reverse strand, counting down.
ACACCCAACGGTATGGACCAAATCCGTAGTCGAAAAAGAGAGGCCCCATTATATCCTGCACATAGGAGGGGTATCTGAAGGAGCCGTCATCATTAAGAATATCTGCTCCGGCTCTGGATGCTTCCAGCAGAAATGCATTTCCGTAATCGAAAAAATACATTCCCCTTTTTGTGAGTGTGTTGATTGCCTTAACATGTCTCCTTAAAGACAATCTAACCGCCTCTTTAAATTTTTCCGGCTCTCCGGCCATCATTTGGTTGCTCTGCTCAAAGGTAAACCCTGCAGGGTAGTAGCCACCAGCCCATGGGTTGTGTAGTGATGTCTGGTCGCTGCCCAGATCGACATTAACTTCCTCTTCAATAAACTTTTCCCATAAATCGACAATGTTTCCCTGATATGCAATTGAGACCCTCTCTTTTGCCTTACTTGCACTCTTAACCCTTTCGGTAAGCAGAGAGAGGTCGGTGTACACTTCGTCTACCCAACCCTGAGAGTGCCGGGTTTGAACTGCCTTGGGATTAATCTCTGCTACCACCCCCACAACACCGGCAATAACAGCTGCCTTTGGCTGTGCCCCTGACATTCCTCCCAACCCTGAACTAACAAAAATTTTTCCCTCTGTACCTTTTGCATCCTCTTTGCCATTCATGCGTGCTGCATTGAGAATAGTGATTGTTGTGCCGTGAACTATCCCTTGGGGACCAATGTACATAAAGGAACCTGCAGTCATTTGTCCGTATTGCGAAACCCCGAGAGCATTAAATTTTTCCCAGTGATCTTTGGAACTGTAGTTTGGTATTACCATACCATTAGTGACAACTACCGTAGGAGCATCCTTGCCTGAAGGGTAGAGACCTGCAGGATGGCCGGAGTAAAGAACAAGGGTCTGCTGATCTGTCATCTCTGCAAGATACTGCATTGTTAAAAGATATTGTGCCCAGTTTTGAAACACAGCTCCGTTGCCTCCGTAGGTAATTAGTTCGTGAGGGTGTTGGGCCACTGCATAATCGAGATTGTTGCTCAGCATCAGCATAATAGCTGCCGCTTGCTTCGATTTGTGCGGGAAATCTTCGATTCTTCTTGCTTTTATGGTGTACTTAGGACGGAACCTATACATATAAATGCGGCCATAATCCCGTAGCTCTTTGGCAAATTCGGGGGCAAGCACATTATGATGTTCGGGACTAAAGTAGCGCAGAGCATTTTTTAAGGCCAGCTTTTTCTCCTCTTTGGTAAGTATATCTTTTCTTTTGGGAGCATGATTAATCTCATTATCAAAATTTTGTACTGCCGGAAGTTCTTTTGGAATTCCTTCGAGAATTTGCTTTTGGAATTGAGATAGATTCATAACAGATTTATAGTTAGTAAGCTACAAATTTAAGAAAAATATGTCAAACTATTGTCCGGAATAAAAAAAAACACTACATTTGCAGCCCAACAAAAGGAGGTGTGTAGAATATGATTATAGTACCAATCAAAGAGGGTGAAAATATCGAAAGAGCTCTGAAGAAATTTAAGCGCAAATTCGAAAAAACTGGCACCATCCGTGAACTAAGAAGCAGAAAGACTTTCGTTAAGAAATCGGTTAAGAGAAGAGACGAGGTTAAAAAGGCCGTGTATGTTCAAAATCTACGACTTAACGAAGAGTAAATAATATTTGTTATTGACACAAAAATGGTATTTCGTTTTATTACGGGATATCATTTTTTTTTGTTAAATTAGGTGCATATTATGAGACCGAAAGAGTTATTTTCAGATTATCTGCGGGTACAAAAAAGGTACTCTCCCCGAACCATCAAAATATACTCCGATGCTATTGAAGAGTATTACGCTTTTTGTGCCCCTGCCGACACACAGGAGGAGCTCTCTCTCCTGAACTACTCTTCTGTAAGGGCATTTGTCGCGGCTTCCTTAAAATCAGGGCTCTCTTCGCGAAGCGTCAACTTAAGACTCTCAGCATTGAGCAGCTATTGCAATTTTCTTATTAAAAACAATTTAATAAAAGTTAATCCCGTTAAAAGAGTTCAGAGGCCAAAAGAGGGGAAAAAGCTCCCCGCTTTTTTCACAACAACAGCAATGGATAGCTATTTCTCTCATGAGCCCGATTCCGGAGATTTTTTTGCAGTCCGCGACAGAATGATGGTATCTATACTTTACAGTACAGGAATTCGAAGGGCAGAGCTGGCAGGCTTAAAAATAAGAAACTGGGACAGATCCAGATCGCTGCTCAGAGTATCCGGAAAAGGAGGGAAGTCAAGAGAAGTTCCGGTAACAGAATCTCTTGCAAAGGAGATGTCGGCCTATATTGAGCTCTTTACCGACTATTACACCGATAATCCGGAAAACTACCTTTTTTTAACAGATACAGGGCAACCAATGTACCTCTCGTTTGTTAATAAAGTAGTGAGGCGTGAGCTTTCCGGTGCAGAAGGGTTTTCAGGAAAACGCACTCCTCATATGTTAAGACACTCCCTTGCAACCCACCTGTTGAATAACGGTGCAGATCTTAACAGCATAAAAGAGGTATTGGGGCACTCATCTTTGGCAGCCACCCAGATTTACACCCATAACTCTTTCGAGAAGCTCAGAAAAGTATTTTTAACAGCTCATCCAAGAGC
>CAYGGD010000107.1:0-6121 GCA_964349315.1 uncultured Muribaculaceae bacterium | reverse complement strand
TGCCATAATTTATCTATTCTCTTTATTGTTTACAATTAAAAATTATCCCTGACGCATTTTGAACTTAGGGTTCTTTTTGCAGATTACGTAAAGACGACCTTTGCGTTTAACTATCTTGCAATCATCACTGCGCTTCTTAATGGATGCTTTGACTTTCATGTTTTCTAAATTTTATTTGTATCTGAAAGAAATTCTTCCTTTTGTTAAATCATAAGGAGACATCTCAACCCTAACTCTATCACCGGGCAGAATACGAATGTAGTGCATTCTCATCTTTCCGGATATATGAGCTATGATGATATGCCCATTATCCAGCTCTACACGAAACATTGCGTTCGATAAAGCTTCAATAATTGTTCCCTCTTTTTCAATAGCAGCTTGTTTTGCCATCTAAAATTATCCTTATAATTTAATAATTATTCTCTATGTACTCAAATGTTGATAAAACTTCGGGAGCTCCTCTCTGAATAGCTACCATTAGTTCGTAGTGAGCAGAATTTTTACCATCTGCTGTACTAAGGGTCCATCCGTCTTCGTGGATTTGGACAGATCTGCTGCCTGAGTTAACCATCGGTTCTATACATAAAACCATGCCCTCCTGCAGTTTTTTCCCCTGGCCTCTTTTTCCAAAGTTAGGAACTTCCGGTGACTCATGAAGCTTTCTTCCGATTCCATGGCCTACCATCTCCCGAACAACAGTAAAACCGTTGCTCTCGACATGATTTTGTACCGCGTATGAGATGTCGCCGATTCTATTCCCGGCAACTGCCTGCTTGATACCAAGATATAAAGACTCTCTTGTTACCTTAAGCAGTTTTTTAGTCTCCTCCGCTATCTCTCCCACAGAAAAGGTGTAAGCCGAATCGCCATAAAACCCTTTGTAAAGTGTCCCGCAGTCTACAGAGATAATATCTCCTTCGGCAAGCCGGTACTCTGATGCAAATCCGTGAACGATAACATCGTTTACAGATATGCAAAGGGTGTACGGAAATCCCCCGTAACCAAGGAACGCAGGTTCTGCACCATTGTCGCGGATGTAGGTCTCAGCAATATTATTTAGTTCAAGGGTTGTTACACCCGGTACAATATTCCTTCCAACCTCCGCAAGAGTTTTTGATACTAAAATTGCATTCTCCTTTAGTATCTCAATCTCTTCCCTGGTCTTTAGTTTAACCATTATTCAAAGAACTTTTAAGATTCAATTTACATACCCGAACGGCCTTTAAGGCGTCCGGTCTTCATCAAGCCGTCGTAGTGACGCATCAGCAAATGACTCTCTATCTGCTGCAGTGTATCCAAAACCACACCTACAAGAATCAACAACGAGGTTCCACCGTAAAACTGTGCAAACTGGTTGTTTACTCCAAGTATAGATGCAAATGCCGGCATAATTGCCACCAGAGCCAAAAATATTGACCCTGGAAGTGTTATGCGTGACATAATACTATCCAGATACTCTGTGGTCTTTTTGCCTGGCTTAATACCTGGAATAAAACCGCCGTTCTTTTTCATATCTTCTGCCATCATAGATGGATTTACCGTAACCGCTGTGTAGAAGTAGGTAAAAGCAACAACCATAAGTCCGAAAATAAGATTATACCAAAATCCCATAGGATTGGTAAGAGAAGCAGCAATTCCGCGTGTAGCATCAAAGCCGGCAAATATCAGCGGGAACATCATCAGCGCCTGTGCAAAGATAATCGGCATTACGCCGGCCGCGTTTATCTTTAACGGGATATACTGACGAACTCCGCCATATTGTTTATTGCCCACGATCCTCTTGGCATACTGTACCGGAATCTTTCGCGTTCCCTGAACAAGTGCTATTGTTGCAACAAACACAAAGAATAGTACAATAATCTCTACGATTAACATAAGAATACCACCACCTGCTGTCTGATTAACTCGGGATCCGGCCTCGGCTAAAAGGGCGAAAGGCAGACGGGCGATAATTCCTACCATGATTATTAAAGAGATACCATTACCTAAGCCGCGATCGGTAATTCTCTCGCCTAACCACATAATAAACATAGTTCCTCCAATAAGGATTATTGTAGCAAAAACATTATATAAAAATCCACTAAATAAAAATGCAGACTCAGGCAGCTGAACATGCAGATTTGCCATATAGGCAGGGCCCTGCAATGCAAGAATAATAATTGTCAGATACCTTGTCCACTGATTCATCTTTCTTCTTCCGCTCTCTCCCTCTCTCTGCAATCTTTGGAAGTATGGAACCATGATTCCAAGAAGCTGAATAACGATTGATGCCGAAATATATGGCATCACACCCAGAGCAAAAATTGACGCATTGCCAAATGCTCCTCCGGAAAACATATTAAGTAACCCCAGCAGACCTTCAGATGCCTGTGATTGCAAATTTGCAAGCTGCGTAGGGTCGATACCCGGCATAACCACAAAACTTCCAAGTCTGTAAACCAACAACAACAAAATAGTATAAATTATCCTGTTGCGGAGTTCCTCAATTTTGAAGATGTTATTTATAGTTTCAATAAGTTTTTTCATTGTTCAATTTAGATTATTGTCGCCTTACCTTCAAGTGACTCAATCTTTGCAATAGCCGACTTTGAGAAAGCATGAGCAGAAAGATCAAGTTTTGATGTAAGGGTACCGTTACCAAGAATTTTAACTTTGTGGTTCTTAGAAACCAAACCTGCCTCAATCAGAGTATCGATGGTAAGGACCTCTACATTCAGTTTCTCTGCCAGGGCCTGAACTGTTGACAAATTAATTGGCTTATACTCAATACGGTTGATATTGTTAAAACCAAATTTCGGAAGTCTTCTCTGAAGAGGCATTTGCCCCCCTTCAAATCCCTTTTTGCGAGAGTAACCTGATCTTGACTGAGCTCCTTTATGACCACGGGTCGATGTACCCCCGCGACCCGAGCCCTCGCCGCGTCCGATTCTTTTTTCTTTACCGACAGATCCTTGTGAAGGTGTAAGATTATGTAATTTCATTTGTAAAATCTCCTATTAGTTAATTTCTTCAACTTTAACAAGGTGCAAAACTTTGCTCAGCATGCCCTTATAAACGGGGTTCATCTCCAATTCTACGGACTGGTGTATTTTTTTAATACCTAGAGAGTCCAAACATGCAATCTGTCTTTTGGTTGCACCATTTTTACTTTTTATCTGAGTAATTCTTACTTTAGACATATCAATTCTCCTTATCCGTTAAATACTCTGTTCATTGGAATTCCCCTCAGACCTGCCACTGTATAGGCGTCGCGCATCTCTAACAGAGCGGCTACGGTTGCTTTTACTAGGTTGTGCGGGTTTGACGAACCTTTTGATTTAGCAAGTACATCGTGTACTCCAACTGACTCAAAAACTGCACGCATCGCACCTCCTGCCTTCACTCCTGTTCCCTCTGCTGCCGGTTTCATAAATACTCTTGCACCGCCAAATTTTGCGATTTGCTCATGAGGAATAGTTTTCTTGCTCAAAGGAATCTTAACAAGATTCTTCTTTGCATCTTCAATCCCTTTGGAAATAGCAGTAGTAACTTCATTAGCTTTGCCCAGACCATATCCGACTACACCTTTTTCGTCTCCTACAACAACAATTGCAGCAAAACTAAAGTGACGACCACCCTTGGTTACCTTGGTAACTCTCTTTACTGCGACCAATCTGTCTTTTAGCTCCAGATCGGTAGTCTTAACTTTTTTAACGCTTGTATTCATCATGCTCTATATCTTAGAATTTAAGACCACCTTCACGGGCGGCATCTGCTAAACTTTTTACTCTTCCGTGATAGAGGTAGCCTCCGCGGTCGAACGATACCTGTAAGATACCCTTCTCTATAGCGCGTTTCGCTGCCAATTTACCTACCATTTTTGCAACTTCGACACCTGGTTTACCCTTGCACTCAGATACAATTTCCTTATCCATAGAACTTGCAGAAGCCAGCGTAACTGCGTCGATATCATTGATGAGCTGAACATAAATCTGTTTATTGCTCCTGAATACACACATCCTCGGTTGATCGGCAGTACCGTTAACCACTTTACGAATGCGCATCCGTATTCTGTCTCTTCTTTCTATTTTACTTAAAGCCATAAATCCTCCACTTGTTATTTAGCGCTGGCCGACTTACCGGCTTTGCGACGAAGTTGTTCACCTACAAACTTAATACCTTTGCCTTTGTAAGGCTCAGGTTTGCGCAGAGAGCGCAGTTTTGCCGCAACCATTCCAATAAGTTGCTTATCGTAGCTGGTAAGGCAAAGCACAGGGGCTTGTCCTTTTTTAACAGCTTCAGTAACTGCTTTGATTTCATCGGGCAGCATAAAATGAATATCGTGTGAGTAACCAAGGCTCATCTCAAGGATCTGGCCTTTTGCCTCAACACGGTAACCCACTCCGACAAACTCTTGTTTAATAGTATAGCCGGTTGATACTCCCGTTACCATATTATTAATTAATGAACGGTAAAGACCATGCATTGAACGGTGACGCGGCTGATCGGTAGGTCGTGTAACTTGAACCACATTTCCCTCTACGGCAACTCTAATATCGGCATCCACCTTTTGCGAAAGTTCTCCGAGCGGGCCTTTAACCTTAACAACATTATCCGAACCCACACTAATAGTGACTCCGGCCGGAAGGTTTACAGGTAATTTTCCTATTCGTGACATTATTACTTAATTAAATTGTTACTTATACTAGTATACATAGCAGACAACCTCGCCTCCTACATTCATCTCCTTTGCCTCTTTGTCGGTAATCAAACCTTTGGAAGTAGAGATAACGGCAACACCTAATCCATTAAGTACTCGAGGCATATCATCTACGCCAACATACTTTCTTAAACCTGGTCTGCTCACCCTAGAAATCTTTTTAATAGCCGATTTCTTGGTTTCAGGATGATATTTTAAAGCTATCTTAATAGTGTTAAAGGGCGTACCTTCAACTACTCTGTAACTCAAAATGTAACCCTTCTCATGTAAAATGCGGGTTAGTTCGAGCTTCATTTTGGATGCAGGAATTTCCACAACTTTGTGGCCTGCAAGAGAGGCATTACGCACTCTTGTTAAAAAGTCTGAAATTGGATCAGTCATTTTGTTTGTTTTTAAGGTAACCGACATCTTGTAAGATGCCCGATATCCAACTTGATTAATAAATATTGTTTACCAGCTAGCTTTGCGAACACCAGGGATTAGACCCTTGCTGGCCATTTCGCGAAACTGGATACGGCTGATGCCGAAAACACGCATAAACCCCTTCGGACGACCTGTAATTGAACAACGGTTGTGAAGACGGACAGGGCTGGCATTCTTCGGAAGCTTATCCAAAGCAGCATAATCCCCGGCCTCTTTAAGGGCCTTGCGTTTTTCTGCATATTTGGCACATAACTTTGCGCGTTTTACTTCGCGTGCCTTCATCGATTCTTTTGCCATTATCTTTCTATAAGGTTAAAGATTATTTCTTGATATTTTTAAAAGGCAAACCAAATTCACGAAGCAGGGCAAATGCCTCTTCGTCTTTTGGGGCAGAGGTAACAAAAGTTATTTCCATACCCATAATTTTGGTTATTTTATCTATGTCTATCTCCGGATAAATGATTTGCTCCTTTATACCCAAAGTGTAGTTACCTTTTCCGTCGAACTTCTCGTTGATGCCTTTGAAGTCTCTGATTCTAGGAAGCGAAACAGAAATAAGGCGCTCCAGAAACTCATACATCTTAGCTGCCCTCAAAGTGGTTTTAACACCAATAGGCATTCCTTTTCTGAGTTTAAAGTTAGAAATATCCTTTTTGGAGACTGTCTGTACTGCCTTTTGTCCTGTTATAATAGTAAGCTCCTGCTGAGCCACCTCTACCAGTTTTTTATCACCGGTTGCAGAACCGATTCCCTGATTGATAACAATCTTCTGAAGTTTGGGAACCTGCATAACTGAAGTGTACCCGAAATCCTTCTGAAGTTTGGGAACAATCTCCTCTTTGTATCTCTTTTGAAGGGTGGGAATATAACCTTTAGCTATAACCTGAACTCCCTCGGTTTTTGCAGCCTTAGCCGGTTTTTCAACCTTTCCTGTCTGAGTTTTTGCAGCTGTCTTCTTTACAGCTCCATCTTTTGTATTTGCCATTATTTAATCTCCTC
>CAYGGD010000106.1:0-6124 GCA_964349315.1 uncultured Muribaculaceae bacterium | reverse complement strand
TTATTTTGTATATTTTTATTGTTTTTTGAATTCGGCCAAAGAAACAAAAAAAAAAAAAAAGCACCTTAAAAAAGGTGCTTTTTTAGAAAAATAGTATAATAATTCCAGGGACTATGATAAAAAGCCGAGAAGAATTCCTGCGGCTACGGCGCTACCTATAACTCCTGCTACATTGGGCCCCATTGCATGCATCAGAAGGTAGTTGGTTTTATCGTATTCTAAACCAACAACATTGGAAACCCTTGCTGAATCGGGTACTGCCGAAACACCGGAGTTCCCGATAAGAGGATTAATTTTATTCCCATCTTTAAGGAACATGTTGAGTAATTTTACGAATAACACACCTGCTGTAGTTGCAATGACAAATGAACCGGCACCGAGTACAAAAATGTAAACAGATTTCAGCTGGAGAAATTTATCTGCCTGAGTTGAACAACCTACAGTAACACCGATTAAAATGGTGACAATATCAATAAGTGGACCTCTGGCAGTTTCTGCAAGTCTGCGGGTAACTCCGCTCTCTTTAAGAAGATTCCCGAAGAAGAGCATTCCGAGTAACGGAAGTCCCGATGGCACAATAAAGGCTGTAAGAAGAAATCCGATAATTGGAAATAATTTTTTCTCAGTTTGAGAAACAGCCCTTGGAGCTCTCATCTTAATGAGGCGCTCTTTATTGCTTGTAAGCAACCTCATTATCGGCGGCTGAATAACAGGTACCAGAGCCATATATGAGTATGCAGATACAGCAATCGCCCCCATAAGGTCGGGCGCTAAGCGGGAAGATAAAAATATTGCGGTTGGTCCGTCTGCTCCTCCGATAATTCCTATGGCCCCAGCTTCGGAAGGGGAGAAGCCGGCTGCCAGTGCAATTGCATAGGCTCCGAATATTCCGAACTGAGCTGCCGCTCCTATAAGCATTAGCTTAGGATTTGATATTAAAGCGGAGAAGTCTGTCATTGCGCCTATTCCAAGGAAGATAAGAGGAGGGTAGAACCCTTTCTGAACCCCTTGATAAAGAATGTTCAAAACAGATCCCTCTTCGTAAACACCGACATTCAAGCCGGGAAACATAGGTATATTACCAATAATAATACCGAATCCGATAGGGATAAGCAAAAGTGGCTCCCAATCTTTTTTTATGGCTACATATACGAAGAACAAACCAATTAAGATCATCAGAATATGACCCGGAGTAGCGTTGGCAAATCCGGTATATTGCAAAAATGTCCGAAGGTTTTCTGAAAGTAATGAGAATATTCCGTTGCTGTCCATCTTATCCTATTATTATGAGAGGAGCACCCTCAAGAACGGAGTCTCCTTTGTTTGCTTTAATAGTAATTACCTTTCCGTCGGTTGTAGATTCAATGACGTTTTCCATTTTCATTGCCTCCAGAACCATTACCTTTTGTCCTTTTTTTACGGAGTCACCCTCTTTAACTGATATCTCCAGAATAACGCCGGGGAGCGGGGAAGAGATTATAGTTTCTGTTCCCGAGGCTGAAACCGGTTTTGAAACAGGCGGCGTGTCTATAGCTGCGGGCTTATTTGCCTTAGGAGCTGCAACTGGCCCTTTCTTTTTTATTGGTCTGTCTATTTCTACTTTGAAGGGAGTGCCGTTTACCTCTACCTCCGCTATAGTGTCTTCTATGTCGGTAATTGTAACCGCGTAGTCGTTACCGTTGATTTTTAATTTATATTCTTTCATTGTGATAGCAGGTTAAATTCTATTGTTTATTGGGTGTTTGACGAAGAGTATAGATTTTTGAACTCCAAGGGGAGTAATTTCTGGTAACTTTTTCAATTGTCAGAATGGTGTTCTCTATATCGTGGCTGTCATCATCTTCGAAGTATTTATGGATAGCGCCGGCTATTGCTGCATAGACCTCTGCCGGAGTTTCGTCAGGATTTTCTACCTTTTTAATTCCGGATAGTCTGGCTGCCTTTTCTGCCCTCTCTTTGCTTATACGGATATTGTAGTTTCCAGTATTCTTAAATACAACATATAGTAGTATGAGCGACAGAAAAACAACCGACATAGCTGTCATTGCCATAATAATACCGTATGGGTCAATTTTCATAAACAGAACACCTGGGGGTTCTACATCTGCCCCGTAGTTATTTGTGCTTGGAGACGTGCGGGAAAGAACGCCCCAAGGCTCTTCTCCATCTTTAACACGACCATAGGATACATTTGCTTCGAGTTTGTCGTGGGGTATTGCTACCCTGTCGAGGATAGTTCTTCCGTCACTGCTGACAAGAATAATCTCATTTGACTCTTCAAGAGTAAAACTGAGATGAAATGTTCCTCTGTGGGGTTTTGCATTTGCCCAGAAAAGAGCATGTTGTCTCGGCTTAATACGGGTTAATATATCGCCCCGTGGAATCATATATTTAGTGAGATTATCAGGATCATTGGTAATGTAGCACCCTCCTATGTCTACAGTTCCGTATGAGGTGTTGAATATCTCTACCCAACCGCTTTTGTTGCCAAAATCATCCATAAAGTCGTCAGTATTGACAACCAGAATCTCATTTATGCGAAGATCTGTCATGTTTTGAGACTGTACGGGAAAAGCTACTGCCAACAGTCCCAGCAACAAAATTAATCTGTATTTAGTTTTCATCATTTTGTTGTAATTTATAGTGGCAGATTGTCATGTTTTTTGGGAGGATTCACAAGTTTTTTTGTTGCCAGTTGCTGAAGTGACCTGATTATCCTGAAACGGGTGTTTCTTGGTTCGATAACATCGTCAATATAACCGTATCTGGCCGCATTAAACGGATTGGCAAAAGCGTCACGGTAATCTTTCTCTTTTTCTGCTGCAAATGATGAAGGATCTTCTGCCTTAGCCATCTCTTTTCCGTAAAGGACTTCAATAGCTCCTGAAGGCCCCATAACTGCTATCTCTGCAGTTGGCCAGGCGTAGTTGATATCACCTCTCAGATGCTTGCTGCTCATAACACAATAAGCTCCTCCGTAAGATTTTCTTAGAGTAATTGTGACCTTTGGTACGGTTGCTTCGCCATATGCATACAACAGTTTTGCTCCGTGAAGTATAATGCCGCCGTACTCCTGTTGTGTTCCGGGAAGGAATCCGGGGACATCGACAAGTGTAACCAGCGGAATATTGAAAGCATCGCAGAATCTGACAAACCGGGCTGCCTTGCGGGATGCATTATTATCCAGAACCCCGGCCAGAACTTTTGGCTGATTGGCTACAATACCTACTGATGTGCCGTTAAAACGGGCAAAACCAACAATAATGTTTGTAGCGTAATCTTTGTGAACCTCAAGGAATTTACCATCGTCCACAATAGAGCCTATTACTTCATACATATCGTATGGTTTGTTGGGGCTGTCAGGGATTATATCATTAAGAGCATCATCCAGACGATCGAGAGGGTCGTCGGTACGCACAACCGGGGCCTCTTCGAGGTTGTTCTGAGGCAGATAACCAAGAAGGTCTCTTATTACCTGAATTCCCTCTTCTTCTGTCTCAACGGCAAAATGAGCAACACCGCTTTTTGTTGCGTGAACACTTGCCCCACCAAGCTGCTCCTGAGTTACATCTTCTCCTGTAACTGTTTTTACCACTTTAGGGCCCGTAAGGAACATATAGCTTGTTCCCTTAGTCATTATATTAAAGTCGGTTAGTGCCGGTGAGTAAACAGCTCCTCCTGCGCAAGGTCCGAAAATGGCAGATATCTGCGGTACCACACCTGATGCAAGAATGTTTCTCTGGAAAATTTCGGCATAACCCGCCAAAGCATTCACCCCTTCCTGAATTCTTGCTCCACCTGAGTCATTAATGCCGATAACAGGGGCTCCCATCTTCATTGCCTGATCCATGATTTTGCATATTTTCATTGCAAAACTCTCGGAAAGAGACCCTCCAAAGACAGTAAAGTCTTGAGCAAAAACATAAACAAGACGGCCTTCAATTGTGCCATATCCGGTTACAACACCATCACCCAGAAATAGATCTTTTTCCATTCCGAAATTTGTACAACGGTGCGTTACAAACATATCAAACTCTTCAAAACTACCGTCGTCCAGCAGCATAGTGATTCTTTCGCGGGCTGTATATTTCCCTTTCTGATGCTGCGAGTCGATTCTTTTTTGACCACCTCCCAAACGCGCTTTATCGCGAAGCTGAATAAGCGCTTTTACCTGTTCCAGTTGTTGGCTCATTTTTATTTATATTAAAAATTAATTATTGTCTTTGATTTTATTTGGGTCTTCACATAGTTCTGTAAGAACACCCATTGTCGATTTCGGATGAAGAAATGCAATATTGAGACCCTCTGCACCTTTGCGCGGAGACTTGTCTATCAGCTGAACCCCTTTTTCTGCAAGTTTATCAAGAGAAACCTGCAGACCGTCTGCAGTTGCAAAAGCAATATGGTGTACTCCTTCCCCTTTTTTTGCGATAAACTTACCTATAGGTCCCTCGGGATCTGTACTTTCCAACAGTTCAATCTTTGTTTGGCCAATTTTGAAGAATGCAGTTTTAACTTTCTGATCAGCAATCTCTTCGACTGCATAGCATTTAAGTCCCAACATCTCTTCGTAAAGAGGAATTGCACTCTCCAAAGAGTTTACAGCGATACCGATGTGCTCAATATGCGTTAGTTTCATGATAGTATAAAATATTGATTATGAATTATTAGTAAATATCCTACAAAGGTATGAAATTCCAAGATGATGCCCAAAAAAAAAGTGATTGATGCTGTCAATCACTTTTTTTGTTTAAATTGTTTAGTGTGCCATAGTGTGGTACACATTCTGAACATCTTCGTCATTTTCGAAGCGTTCGGCCATTTTCTCAATTTCGGCACGGGCATCGCCTTCGAGGGTTTTAAGTTCGGTATTTGGTATTCGTTCGAACCCGCCGCTTATTATTTCGTATCCCTTTTCTTCGATAAATTTTTGTATTGCCCCGTATGATTCAAAAGACCCGTAAACAACAATCTCTTCGTCCTCTTTAAAAAGCTCTTCGGCCCCGTAATCGATTAACTCCAGCTCCAGTTCTTCCAGATTGACAGGAGTATCGCTTTTTAACTTAAAAACACATTTGTGGTCGAACATAAATTCAACGCTTCCTGAGGTTCCCAGAGAGCCGCCGAATTTATTAAAGTAACTTCTGATATTTGCCACTGTTCTGGTAGTGTTATCAGTGGCGGTTTCAACTAAAAAGGCAATTCCATGAGGACCATACCCTTCATAAACGACCTCTTTGTAGTCGGAGTGCTCTTTCTCTACAGCTCTCTTTATAGCTCTCTCGATATTATCCTTTGGCATATTCTCCGACCTTGCGGTGGAGATTAGAGCTCTTAATCTCGGGTTGTTGTCAGGGTCGGGACCTCCGCCTTTTGCTGCGATGGTTATCTCTTTACCCAGCCGGGTAAAGAGACGGGACATATTACCCCATCGTTTCATCTTGCGTTCTTTCCTGAACTCAAAAGCTCTTCCCATACTCTTTGCTATTGAATGTTAAGCCTGGCAATATATTTATCTGCCTCCATCCCCTCTGCACTTTGAGGGTATTTAATTTTAAGTTGTTCGTATGTTTTTATAGCACCGGCAATGTCACCCAGCTCTTCCTGCATAATGCCCGCTTTAAGCATATATGATGCAGCAAAGATGTTGTCTGAATGTGAGGCAGCTCTTTTATAGAAACTCAGTGCCTCTTTGTTGTTTTGCAAGCCTGCATATGCATCCCCTATGTTTGCGTAGGCGCGTGCTTGCATAATGGGATCCTTGGTTTTGTATTTCCTCAGATATGATATTGCGGAATCGAAATTCCCAAGATGAAGTTCACAAATACCTGCATACATATACACCGACTTAGGGGCAGCAGAGCCATACTCATTGATGATATCGGCAAAACCGAGTGAGTTGCCGTCACCGTTAAGCGCTTCGTCGAATGAGTCGGCACGGAAATTTTGTTCGGCAACGAAAGTTTGAGCTTTAGCCTCCTCCTTAAGAGGGTTGCGGTATAGATACTGGTAAGCAAATCCGATTGAGGCAATTGCCAATACTGCTGCAAATGAATAGATAAGCAGTTTTTTGTTTTTCTCGAGAAATTTTTCTGTAATATTCAGAGCGTTCTCTACACTCTCT
>CAYGGD010000105.1:0-6176 GCA_964349315.1 uncultured Muribaculaceae bacterium | reverse complement strand
ATTAAATTACCAAACAGATCATATTGCCCTACCTTATTATTCTTAATATAAAAAGTGACCAAAGGTACTAAATAATTTCAGTTAATTAAAAAAGAGGGCAAAGAATTACTTTACCCTCTTTTTAACATTACTCACAAAAAATACTATTCCAGAATAACAACTCTGTTAAGAATTGGCTTATCAAACGGCTCATCCTGATCACCTTTGGCAATTACCTGAAGTTGATTGGAGTTTACTCCGAATTTTTCTACCAATGCCTTGTAAACACTGTTAGCTCTGTCTTCGCTTAATTTCATGTTAATTCTTCTGTTGCCGGTTGCTGCATCGGCAGATCCCATAATTTTATAGGTTTTGCCTGTTTTCTTAACAACCTCAGCAAAGGATGCCAGGTTAATAAGATCTTTATCCGTCAGGCGAGATTGTCCGATAGGGAAGAATATTGCAATTGGGGAGGCAATATATTCAGTAACCGTAATTGTCTCCTGTGCTTTCCTTTTAGCAGCATCAAGATCCGATTCCATTCTTTTTGCTTTAGCATCGGCATCAGCAATTCTTTGCTCCAGATCAGAGATTCTGCTCGTATAAGGAGTATAATCTGCAGGAACAGGTTTTTGATATCTCTCGAAACCTCTTTTGGCAAAATTGTAAGTAAAACCAACAGTAGCCGAAACTATCTCTTCGATTCCCTGGCCTACTTCATATCCGTCGAACCTATCGTTAACCAGCAAAGCCCTGAGTTCAAGATTAAGATTAACGGCATCCGAAAGACGGATTTTATTAATCAAGCCTGTAGAAGCTGCTGCCTCTTTGTACTGGGGGTTAACATTTTCTTTCCAGGACTTGGCATAACCAACCCCGAGGAAAGGAATGAACTCCCATGTTCTGTCGGCTCTGTAACCACCTATAGTGGATGAGAGATTCCAGAGGAGATCTCCGTGAATATTAAAGAAGTTAAAGCTCTCCTCGTAACATCCGGCGCACTCCGAAGAGGGGCCGTCGATAAATCTGGCAGCAGGATTTGTAACAAATCCCTTTGCTTTAAGCCCTGCATACTGAGCCCTGACACCTATTGCCGGGGTAATCCATTTTCCAAGTGAAACATCAATGGCAGGAGCTAGTCTTTT
Source organism: uncultured Muribaculaceae bacterium (assembly GCA_964349315.1). Lineage (GTDB taxonomy): Bacteria > Bacteroidota > Bacteroidia > Bacteroidales > UBA932 > Bact-08. The sequence continues at coordinate 5,052 of CAYGGD010000105.1, read as the reverse complement.
GCCAAAGGATGCGAGGTTGTCGTGCTCTCCGTAAAGGACCTGAACGCCGCCCCCTGCAGAAACAAACCAATTGTCGAAAAATTTATTGGTAAGATACGGGCCATACTTATTGACCTCTGTCTGCTCCTGGGCAAAAGCGGCCACAGTAAAGAGCAGCACCGATAAGGTTAAAATCTTCTTAATCATAACAGATGTATTTTGGTAGTTTTGTGACAATATAACAATTATTTTGGTCTGTTGTTCAAAAAACTATAAAAAAAGGGCTCTTAAAAAATTAAGAGCCCTTCGATTTATCTATTAAAACTACTCTTCGCCTACAACCTCTACCTTAATATTTGCCTTAATATCTTTATGACATTTAACGGTAGCATCATAAATACCAACCTCCTTAACGGAGTCTTCACCTACAATGGCAATGTTTCTGCGATCTATCTCAAAACCTTTCTGAGCCAGTGCCTCTGCCACCTGAATGTTGTTAATGGAACCAAATATTTTCCCCGTAGAACTAACTTTAGTGGAGAGTGTAACCTGAATGCCTTCGAGTTTTGCTGCAAGTGCTGCTGCCTCTTCTCTTATCTTTGTCTCTTTATGAGCTCTTTGCTTAATGTTTTCTGCATGCATTTTCTTTGCAGAAGGGGTAGCCATTATTGCAAAGCCCTTAGGAATAAGATAATTGGTGGCATAACCGTTACGCACGACAACTATATCATCTTTGTGTCCCAAATTAGGTACATCTTGTATCAGTATAATTTCCATTTTATCTCTCCTTTGCTTATTTCAATAAATCTGTTACATATGGCAGCAAAGCAAGGTGTCTTGCTCTCTTAACGGCCTGCGAAACCTTCTTTTGAAATTTCAACGAGGTTCCGGTTAGTCTTCTTGGAAGAATTTTACCTTGCTCATTCAGAAACTTCTTAAGAAACTCAGCATCTTTGTAATCTACATACTTAATACCTGCCTTTTTAAAGCGACAGTATTTTTTCTTTTTAACCTCTACTGTAGGAGGATTTAAATAACGAATTTCGTTGCTTGATCCATTTGCCATGATTAAACCTCCTTAACTTTAGATTCAGACTTATTGGCTCTTCTTTTCTCTGCGTAGGCAGCTGAATGCTTATCCAGAGCAAATGTGAGAAAACGAATTATTCTCTCATCTCTGCGATACTGAATTTCCAGCTTCGATACAAATGCAGGATCGGCCTTAAACTCGATAAGGTGATAAAAGCCGGTTGTTTTCTTCTGGATAGGGTATGCCAGTTTCTTAAGGCCCCAGTCCTCTTCGTAAATGATTTCACCTCCATTGTCGGTAATGAAATCACGATACTTTTTTACCGCTTCCTTTATCTGAACATCAGATAAAACGGGAGTTGCAATGAAAACGGTTTCGTAATGTTTTAACATATTAAAATTAAACTTTTATAATTAAAAAAGGGCTGCAAATATACAGTAATATTTCCAGCCCTGCAAATAATTTGCTATTTTTTAACCGGCGCGTTCTTTAGCACCTCCACAATATAGATCCACCACTTATCTACCGTCTCAATTTCAACTCTCTCATCCGGAGAGTGAGGAGATCTGATAGTAGGGCCACATGAGATCATATCCCAGTTTGTATATGTTCCGCCAAGGATACCGCACTCCAGACCTGCATGGATAGCTTTAACCTCTGCCTCTTTGTTGTAAAGGTTTTTATAAACACTCTTCATAGTTTTAAGGATGTCCGAATCCATATTTGGCTTCCATCCCGGATAACCTCCGGCTAATGTTACCTGAGCTCCTGCCAGTTCAAATCCGCATACTATTGAGTTTGCCAAAATCTCCTTAGCGCTGTCAACTGAGCTTCTCATAAGATTTTTTACCTCAATCTTACCATTCTCCGACTTAACAATTGCAAGGTTATTAGATGTCTCAACCAATCCCGGCATAGCATCACTCATTCTCTCTACTCCGTTAGGACATACATAAACTGCCTTTACCAGATTCATCCCGGTTTTTTCGTCTATCAATGTTGTCGGAGCATCGCATTTGTCAAGAGTAATTTTTACATCAGGCTCGTGAGCAACTAGCTCGTTTTTAATGTCTGCAAGATGTTGAGCTACAACTTTCTGCGCAGCAGCAACATTTTGGGTAGGAATTGCCAGAGTTGCAAAAGCCTCTCTCGGGATTGCATTTCTTAAACTACCTCCATCTACTGATGCAAGTCTTGCTCCAAGATCTTTCATAAGAGGAAGTAAAACTCTAACCATACATTTGTTTGCATTTCCTCTTCCAAGAGCGATATCCATACCGGAGTGACCACCCTTAAGCCCGGTTATGCTAAGCTTGTATCCTCCCATTCCCGAAGGGGTTTTCTCTTCGGTATAGTTAAAGGTTACATTGGCATCCAAACCACCGGCACAACCTACATAAAGTTCGCCCTCATCTTCTGAATCAAGGTTAATCAGTATATCTCCCTTAAGAAGACCCGGCTTTAACCCTCTTGCACCGTTCATTCCTGCCTCTTCGTCTATAGTAAACAATGCCTCAACCGGCCCGTGAACCATATCTTTGTCCTCGAGAACAGCCATAGCTACAGCTATTCCCAAACCATTATCTGCTCCGAGAGTTGTTCCTGTACCGTAAACCCATCCGTCAACGATTCTTGGTTCAATCGGGTCTTTTTCAAAATCGTGAACTTTATCGCTGTTCTTTTGAGGAACCATATCGATGTGTGCCTGGAAAATAATACCTTTTCTGTTTTCCATACCGGGTGATGCCGGCTTTCTGATTATAATATTACCCAACTCATCTTTTATTGTTTCCAATCCAAGATCCTTTCCAAATTTTTCAAGGAATAATACTGCCTTCTCTTCTTTCTTTGAAGGACGCGGTATTTGGGTGAGCGAGTAAAAATGATTCCAAACCCTCTGTGGCTTCAAGTCTTTAATGTTCATAGTAATTTTATTTATTATTGATTAAAAAATATTGGCAAAGATTCAAAATTAACAAAAACCCCGCAGAATTACAACCTTCCGGTTGCAATTTCTACAGGAAATGAAAGCAGTGTCCCTAGCTGATAAACCGGAATTCTCGACTGAAGCAGCATTGTCTGTCCATCCATTAGTCTGGCATTTACAGTTACCGGTTTCCTGTAAACTACTCTTCCTCGGCCTGCTGTTGCCTCCATATTTACAAAAGCGGAGTGATCTTCTTTTACCAGCTCCAGAACAAAAGGACGACCCGAAATATTGTTTGCCGGCAGTAACCCCTGAGTATCGGAGAGCCTGAATGCTATGTATATCTGGTTTTCGTTATCGGCTTTCGGCATTACATCGAATGACATTTTTTGAACTCCGGAGGTTGTTTTACCCATAAAAAGAGCCATGTACTCCTCTTCGAGGCGGTTCATCTCATCAATCGCTGCCCGAAGGGCCTCTCCGCTGAATGTGGCATCTGTCTCACCTGTGATTATATCCAGTCTTTTATTTCTCAACCGGAAAATCATCGAGGCAATTTCTTCTGCTCTTCTCTCAGGGCTTTTTTCCACTACCTGGCTCTGGGTCACAGCAACTCTTTCTGTGCCCGTTGCTGTTTGTACCGTTCTGTAAAGAGTACTCTGCTCGCTGGTTAGGTTTGGCCCGGACATCGATTTAACAAAAAGAGAGCTGCTGATAAGGTCGGGGTATTGCATTTTTTGAGTTTTTCCGGCATAGGAGTCCGACCACATAATCAACCCTTGATTAATCATTTCGAGAAAATTTGCAGAGGCATTTCTGTTGTTTCCCAGATTGAGGGCAATGTTCACCGACGGATCTGCCTCAATGTAAGGTATAAGCTCTACAGAAGTTACCTTGTAGGTAGTACCACTCTCCTCCCTTGCCTGTACTCCGAGATACTTCTGGGCAAATCTTGCATAAGGGCCTGCAACAAAAGATTCGTAGGTTGCCTCAACTACAAAATGGAGGTTTGTAACCGGCAAAGAGTAAACAATTGCACCTGCAGGAACCCTCTCACCGGGGTTAAGCATCTGAGCGCTGGCCGCAGCTGGCAAAATCAGAGCAAAAAGTGCAACAATAAATTTAATTTTCGTTTTCATCTTTATATTTTTTTAACATATTCTCTTTTCTTCCCCTCTTCCACCTTTTATGGCTCCACAGCCAGTTGTCCGGCTGTTTTCTGATTGCCTCCTGCAGCAGGTGAGCATATCTTGCCGTTACAAAACCCGGCTCAGTCTCTGCTGCGTTTTCTGTTATTAGGTGAAGATCAATTATATATCGGCCTCTTCTCTCCCTTTGTAACTCCAAAAAGACAACCGGACATGCAGCAAGTCTTGATATCACCTCCGGCCCGTTTATCATAAAAGTCTCCTGGTTCAGAAAATCGACCGCAAATTTTGCGCCAGGCAGAGGTGCCTGATCGGCAAACATAAAATAACATCCGGGCTGCTCTTTGTTCTTAATTATTGCTCTTGCAGCGCTTTTAGACTCTATCAGAACCGGCTCTTTTCTGGCCCATCTCCTCATAAGCTTTGCAAGATGATCAGAAAATTCGGAGTGCTGCCTTTTATAAATAAAGTACAGTTGCTCAGGAGAAAATCCGATAGTCCCGTTTTTATTAAACAGGTCTGTAAAACCCAACATTTCCCAGTTACCGCAATGCCCTGCAACAATAACAACCGGAGTGCTCTTTTTATAAAGATCGTTAAGAACTTGAGGGTTATTAACCGAAGCCATCTCAGACACTTTTTTCTCAGAAACTGAGATCATTTTTATGTTTTCTGCAGCTATTGATGCTAAATTTTTATAAAATTTTTTCGAGGTCTTTTCTACTTTATCGTACTTGAACTCCGGGAAGGAACGGGCAATATTTATAAGAACCGTTGACCTTCTGTAACCCAGTATTCTGGAGAGTAAAAAGACAAAGAAGCCCGTAAGTTTGTATAGAACTCCGAGCGGCAAAAGTGACAAGAGATAAATAGGGCCTCCGATTAATAAAACAAAATATTTATGCATTTGCAGGTTTAACTTTTTAACAAAGTTATCTAAATTTTATTATTTTTGCGAACATTAGACT
>CAYGGD010000104.1:0-6552 GCA_964349315.1 uncultured Muribaculaceae bacterium | reverse complement strand
TCTTAACATAATCACTATGGAAAAAAAGAAAAAACACCCCAAAATGACAACTGCAGCCGGAGCACCTGTTTCAAACAATCAGGACTCAATGACTGCAGGAGCAAGAGGCCCCGTTATGCTTCAGGATGTTTGGCTTCTCGAAAAACTTGCCCATTTCCACCGCGAGGTTATTCCGGAAAGACGGATGCACGCTAAAGGATCGGGTGCTTTTGGAACCTTTACTGTTACTCACGACATTACTAAATACACAAAAGCAAAATTGTTTTCCGAAATAGGGAAAAAGACCGAGATGTTTGTTCGTTTTTCAACCGTTGCCGGTGAAAGAGGTGCTGCCGATGCCGAAAGAGACATCAGGGGTTTTGCAATGAAGTTTTACACCGAACAGGGCAACTGGGACCTTGTCGGAAACAACACTCCGGTCTTCTTTTTCCGTGACCCTCTCAAATTTATCGATCTCAACCACGCCGTAAAAAGAGACCCCCGTACCAATATGCGCAGCTCCAACAACAACTGGGACTTCTGGACCAGCCTTCCCGAAGCGCTGCATCAGGTTACCATTACCATGAGCGACAGGGGCATCCCGAAAAGTTACCGCCACATGAACGGATACGGAAGTCACGCCTTTAGTTTAATTAATGATAAAAACGAAAGAGTATGGGTTAAGTTTCACTTTACCACACAACAAGGGATACAAAATCTCACAAACGAAGAGGCCGCGCAAATTGTGAGTAAAGATCGCGAAAGCCACCAGAGAGATCTATACGAGTCAATCGAAAGAAAAGAGTTTCCCAAGTGGAAAATGTTTATTCAGGTAATGACACAGGAGCAGGCCAACAAAATGAAAAACAATCCTTTCGATTTAACAAAAGTATGGTTTAAAGGCGATTATCCTCTTATTCCGGTTGGTGAATTCGAACTTAACCGCAACCCCGACAATTACTTTCAAGATGTAGAGCAAGCAGCATTTAATCCGGCTCATGTTGTGCCCGGAATAGGTTTCTCACCCGACAGAATGCTTCAGGGCCGCCTCTTCTCCTACGGCGATGCACAGCGCTACCGTTTAGGCGTCAACCACCATCAGATACCGGTAAACAGCCCCAAAGGGGTAAAAGAGCCATTCTCTTTCCACCGCGACGGACAAATGAGAGTCGACGGCAACCAGGGAAGCACTCTTCACTACCAGCCAAACAGCTACGGAGTGTGGGAAGAATCGCCCGAGCACAACGAACCACCTCTCAAAATCAATGGTGATATCGACAGATGGGACTTCCGCGAAGACGACAACGACTACTACACACAACCCGGCAAACTATTCCGGATTATGACACCCGAGCAGCAGAAAGTACTCTTTAAAAACACCGCCTGCGATATGGGCAACTGCGACGAGCAAATTAAAGTACGCCACATTCAAAACTGCTACAAAGCCGACCCCGCTTACGGAAAAGGAGTCGCCGAAGCCCTCGGCCTTCCCCTCCCCAAATAAAATTAGGGTCTGACCCCCAATTTACCCTCCGCTTTCCCGCATTCCACGGTAAATTGGGGTCAGACCCCAAATTTTTATCGTTAAAATTTCCGTTTTTATCGGGGTTTTTACCCTTTTTTGGCGTTTTTCTGTTTACATTTGATGCTTGCAGGGATACTTTTGCACCACGATTTTTAAAACTAACTCAATATGCAAATTATCGATGACGGGGGCAGCTCCCGTCCAAAACAAACCAACAAAGGTGTTTTTGGAATAGCTGCAATATTTATTCTTGCAGGAGTTGTTCTGCTTGCAAAAAATCTTGGGGTGCTCGACTACTCTATTTACAGGGTATTAATATCATGGCAAATGCTACTTATAGCAATTGGCATCTACTTATTAACCGATAAACAGCCCCAAGGAGGGATGGTGTTGATAGGTATTGGTTTCTTTTTTCTGATTCCGCACCTTACCCGGGCCGGCTACAACTGGGCAAATACCTACTGGCCGCTTGTTTTTGTTATTATAGGTGTAGTTTTACTTTTTAAACCCAAAAAGAGAAGAGAGCTCCATAGTTGCAAGGGCTTCGGCGCTCACAACCAGGAGGCAACCTACAAAACCGAGGATGGATTTATAAACTCCTGCAACAGTTTTGGTTCGGTAAGGCAGATTGTACTAGACCCCATTTTTAAAGGAGCCAGTATCTCCAATAAATTCGGAGAAACTGTCATCGATTTAAGACAAACCGATATTCTACCGGGAGAGACAATAATTTATGTAGATTGTGCCTTTGGTTCGGTAGAGATTTATGTACCCGAAAAATGGAGCGTTTACACCGATTTTTCTACTCTCTTCAGCGGAACCGAAGACAAAAGATTTGGAGCGGCCGATAAAAGGGACAACACATACAAAATAATAATTAAGGGGCAGGTATATTTCAGCGGAATAGAGATTAAAAACTGATATGAATCTTAAACTCATACAGGGAATAGCTGTAACAACCTTTGTTACAGCTGTTCTCTCTTTTTTAATCAGATACTATGTAAACATCAATCTCCTGTATTCAATATACATATCATTTGTCTATTGTCTGTTAATTGCAATATCATTTTACTTTTATCAAAAAGTTTCTGGTTTTTTAAAACCAATGCAGGCCAAGGTTGCAGTTTGGGCACTCTCTCATACTCTGGTAATTTTGATAATTATCGCACTTTTCAGAATAGATTTGACCCTGCTGCCCATTATGGTTGTTTTTAGCACTCTTTGCTGGATTATTGCAGCCATGCGAATTACAATGATGCAGATTAATGATTCACACCAAACAAGCGGCGATAACGACGGAGAACTCCCCTCTAAGGCAGAGCCCATAGATAAAATCTCCGTAAAGGAGGGTTCGCACATTCATATCATTGAACTTGATCATCTGGAATATATCCAATCGTACGGCGACTACATAATGCTTTTTACAGACAAGGGTAAATACCTCAAAGAGCAAACTATGAAATATATGGAGGCAAGCCTCCCCTCGCCGTTTGTCAGAATTCATCGCTCTTACATTGTAAACAGCAACAAAATAGCAAGAGTTGAGTTATTTGGCAAGGAGAGCTATAATATATATCTTAAAAAAGGCACCTGCATTAAAGCAAGTGCCTCCGGCTACAAACTGCTCAAAGAGCATCTCAACTTATGATTATCCGATATCGCCGCCTGCTTTAATCAGATCTTTCCCGATTGTCCCATCTAAATGCTTTATGTACTCATAAGAGCAAACATGTTCATATTTTGCCTTTAGTTTATGGAGTCTGTCAAGCAGGTTGTCGTACATCTCCGGAGAGAGATTATGATCTTCGCGAATAATTCTCTCTATATATCTGATATGAGAGGCAAACAGAGCAATATCCGACTGCTGTTTTGCAAGAATCCTGGCTTTGTACCACTCCGACTCAACAAGATTTTTGTAAGTAAACAACTCTCTTATTTCCGGAGAGTTAAGACTCATTCCATTATACTGCCCGTAGACCATAATATGCAACAGAGCCTTCAAAGGGGGCGCTGCCGAATCGATGCTTCCATCTAAAAAGTAAGATTCAGCAACTCTCTTTTGCGCCTCTACAATATTCAGAACTCCATCCGCAAACTCTCCAAGCGACTGCAACTCCGGCTTTAGCATCTCCTCAGGAAAAACAACATTTGGATTTTCAAACACCCTTCCGAAGAAACCATTCACAAATTTTGCAGTAATTCTGTAGCCCAGAATAGAGGCAGGCACTTTTTTACCCTCATATTCAAAATCCTGAATCTTCTCTAAATACCCATTCTTTATCATCTCAGCAGAATCTCTCTCAAAGGGCTGCAATCTCGACCACAACTCAGGTATAAGAAGGCTCAGGTCGTGATCTATTCTGTATTTCGACCCTATATAGCCGGCCGGAGTAGTAAAGCCCTGATAGCCGGTTAAAATAAAGGATACAAGAGCATTGTTCAAATCTATTATTGGCAGAAGAGCATTAAAAGGAGCTTTGGTAAGAGCACCTTCCGATCCAGCTCCTGTTGTCGAAGGAGATTTTCCGGTTAAAGAGCAGATAAAGTCCATAAACAACTCCGGCAACTCCTGATAGTGAATAGGGTTATAAACCGCAAGAGGCCTTATCCCCTTTTCGGCAGGATTATTTCTGCGACCCGGCAGCACAGCATTAACAGGCACATAAAGAGGCTTTTTAAACGGAAGAGACCTTGAGAACCTCATTCCCACCTCTGCAATGTACTTAGTTTGCGGCTCAATTAAATCGTCACGGGTCTGAAGATACCTCATGTTTTTTGTGGGCTTGCCATCTACTATCCTCGGATTGGCCGAACAGACAAAGTATTTTGGCTTACCCTCAAAAGCAACCTGCTGAATCATATTACGCATAGGATCGGTAAAAAGGTCAAAATTAATTACATCCTCTACCATTTCCCTTGCATCGTCCGAAGTAAGAGGAGCAAAGTTAGAGATAAAAGTATTTGGCAAAGAGATATCCAACTCTGCCTTTCTGTCCAAACCGCGATTTACCGCCTCATCAGGACGCTGGAAAAAGCGATATTCGCAATTCTCAATTATTTTAACACTTTTATTATTTACAATCGGATTCAGATTAGAGAGCTGCGATACAGGCACAACAGTAGAGACTGTTATGTCATCTTCCATCTGAATTTTATCTGCATGCACATAATCTTGCCTCAACTTAAAAGTTCGCCATGCACCCTTGTCGTCGTAGCCGACTCTAAGGTAGCGGGCCACCAGCTTTCTGTTATTATATTTAAGCTCATTGCCCGGCTGGCCGTTGAGAATATCAACCGTAAAATAACTCTTCCAGTTATCTCCCCACTCTTCTCTGTAAAAACGCTTAACAATAAATGCAATCCCTTTTATATACTGAGGAATTGATTCGAGCCAACTGTTATACTCATCGGTAAATTCTACCGAAGGGGTAAGAAGCTTAATTGAAGAGCCCATCGACCTCTTGCTGCTTAAAAACGAACGGCTATCTTTTTTCCCCTTTGCAGGCGATTTAAAACGAGAGAAGTAATTAAAATTAATAATCTCCTCTACCCTTTTGAAATCGGTCTCAAAGTCTTTTATAAAAAAGGATCCGGAAATAATTGAGTCTGATATCGACTTGGAGATCTCCGATTTTCCACCGCCCGAAACAGTACATGGCTTATGAATAAGCACACCCTCCGAATTGGTTTCTACTAGACGATAGTTGTAAGTGCCGGCCGCCTTATCCATACGGTACTTGTGACCATTCGGCATAATATACACCTTATCGGGCAACAGTTTTACAGAATACTCCTGCTTCTTTTTGGTCCAGGAAACAGATTGAGTCTTAATATCGAATCTTGCCAACTCAGGTATATATAAAATATGAGGGTAATTTTTGTCAACACCGTAACCCTCTGGCTTCATATCAATAATCTCTGGAAACAGCGATGCATTATGCTCCAGAGTCACTTTAAAATGTTCCTGCTTGGTAATCTGACCCTCTCCCTGATTATAAGAAGGAAAAATCAAAGCTCCTCCTGCATGCTCCTCTTCGGCATTACCAAATAAATTGGCAGCATACGAAATAAAGGTTTTAACCTCTTTTTTTGAATAACCAAAATAGTTATCGGCAATAACCGTTACAATTACTCCCTCATCTGTTCTCATGGTAAGCTTAAAGGGAACTCCGTCATTGTAAAGCTCACTTTCCTTTTCCCAGCACATACCATCTCTTTTCTCTCTTTCGGTAGCATCTGCAATTTGAGGAAGCCCTAACTCCTTTTTGGTAACATTACACAACTGAGGAGCAAGTATAATACAGCCGGTATGACCACTCCACGAATCGAAGTCCAGCCCTGCATCATTGTTTATATGATAAGGCGAACCGGCATTGCCGAATATCGACTCCACAAAATCGAGGTTAGATACCAACGATCCGGGAGCAAAAAAACGAACCTCCATGCTCTTTTTCGAACAAACCCCTTCTACTTCGGGACTTACAGCAGGCCTTAACAAAAGAGAGACAAACACCTGTGCCTTTTTTGAGTAATCTTCTGTAAAGGGTAAATTAAAAATATCACCCTCTATTTTTGTTGCTTTGTGCAATAATCTTGCAGCAGCACCAATCGGAACAGCTTTTTTATCTTCAGGTATCGGCATCCCCCCATCTGCAATATGAAAAACCCCCTTAGTGGTTCGTCTGTCGTTTCTCGGATTATGCAAAATACCCTGTTTAATTCTGTACGAACTCAAATACTGCGAAGTGTACTCCTCTCTCTTTTCAGGAACTGAAAGTTCTCTTGCAATACCGTAAAAATCGAGGGTAAAAGTAAAAGAGGGGATACTGATTTCAGGAAAATCGACCGATTTAAAATAATTGCGGATAAAGGTCTGAATCCTTTGATCTGCAGGGCACAGATAATTTTTAAATTGCCTCTCCCTCTCCCTGTAGTTAATAATCAGAGATTTTGCCAGATGCAAAAAACCATCTGAATCATTGGCATCGTAATGCTCTTCGACCAAACCCAATGCCTCTAACCTTAGTTTTATATACTGATGTATATAC
>CAYGGD010000103.1:0-6579 GCA_964349315.1 uncultured Muribaculaceae bacterium | reverse complement strand
ATGTACGCCCTTAATTCATTTGTTTATTACAACGGACCGTTTTCTGTATCAAAAGGGAATCCGGATCTTACTCCCGAATTCTCATACAGCTTGTCGTTGGAACATTCGGTTCAGTTTAGAAACAATTTCCTGGCCACAAAACTATTCTATGAATTCAGAACAGATGTAATAGAAAACATGTCATTTCTAAGAGATGGTACTATTGTCGAATCTCAGGTGCAAAATTTAGGGTCAGTTCTTAAACGAGGTGTTCAATTGGCCGGCTCTGTACGATTTGGAAATGTTTCGCTGAATCACTCAATGCGATTATATAATCAAACCACAAAAGGGAATAGTCTGGCACAAGAGTTCGGAATAAAGGAGAGTAGCAGAATGGTTTTTGAATGTGACCTCTCGTCGGTTATTTCTTTTGAAAACAACTATGCCCTTGCTTTTCTTCTCCAGTACGGATCGGCAAAAAATAACATACAGAACAATGTGTTCTCGGATGCTCTCTATTTTATTTCGTTTGATAAAACTTTTAAAAACAACATAAAAGCCGGGGTTGTAAGCGCCCTCCCTTTTGTGAGGAGTTTTTTGTATCAGGGATCTGACACCAATGCCCCGAATTTCTCCGCCTCTTATACCGGGAACCTGCAATTACCTGCTATTCCAATTATGCTTCGTTTAAGCTATCAGTTTAGTTCAGGGAGCAGCAGAGGCTTTACCAACAGGAGTAAAGGCGATTTGGATAAAAGGAGTAAGCCTGGATTATAATCGGCTGAATCGTTGAGCCAATATACTTGAGGCAACCAGCTGAAGTGTGTGGAAAATCATTAGGGGAAGCAATATTACTCCTAATCCTGCCATACCAGGAAAAAGAACTTTTGCCATAACGGTTCCGTGTACAAGTGACTTTTTTGATCCGCAAAACAGAGCGGTTATGTAATCTTCTTTTGTGAATTTTAACAGTTTGCCGATTACTGATGTAACTGCGTAAATAAGAAAAAAGAGAGCTGTCATAGCAATGCACAGCAAAAAAATATTCACAAACGAGTAGCCGCTGAACATTTTATTTGCAAAAGATTCACAAAACGAGACATATACAATAAGCAAAATAACAGATTGATCGAAAATTTTAAGTTTATCCCTATTTCTGTTTGCGGTTGATCCAAATTTTGGATGCAGCAGAACTCCAAGCATAACCGGTAGCAAAACCTGAAACGATAACTTTAATACAGACTCTCCAATTTCGGGTGTCTCTGCTCCGGCTGTTACAACTAAGCCCATCCATAGCGGAGTTAAAATAATTCCCAGTAAACTGGATAAAGATGCATTAAATATGGCAGCAGGTACATTGCCGTTAGCAATGGAAACCATTACAACCGAAGACGATACTGTTGAGGGCAGAGTGGCCATAAAAAAGGTCCCGGTCCACAGAAGCGACTCGGAGGAACCTCCGGCAAGTTTGCGAAAGAGTATAATTAGTGACGGGAAAACGATAAAAGTAATTACCTGAATAACAACATGAAGCTGCCAGTTGGAGAGGCCTTGTTTAAGTTGGATGGGGCTCAGTTTAAGTCCATAAAAGAAAAAAATGAGAGATACGCCGTAACCGGCAACTTTGTGTAATTTGAGGGGACTTTCCGGAATCCCGGGTGAGGGCCAGATATAAGCAACCAAAATTGCTCCCGTGAGTGCAAGAACAAATCCGTCTATTCCGATTGTTTTCAAGTATCGTAAACTCATCAAAACAAAGGTAATAAAAAGCGGGAAGCAATTTGCCCCCCGCTTTAAAAATGTGTGATCAATACATTATTCAGTGTAACCCGGATTCTGCTGAAGTTCGGTATAAGTTTTTCTCTCTGTATGAGATATTGGAAGAACTACCTTAAAGTAATCCCAGGTAATAGTTTCAGGACAACCCGCCGATACTGCAAAGTTGTGGCCGTCGCCGTCGGGTCGTGTAATGCTGCGTCCAAGACGCATCTGATCAAAGAAACGATGCCCTTCGCCAATAAATTCTTTTCTTCTCTCAATTTGGATAAGGTCGTCGTTAGCAATAACATCTGCTGCGTTAGGATTTGCTCTTTTACGGATAGCGTTCAGATATCCGCTAGCAACACCTGTTCCTGCCGAACCTTTGAGTGCCCCCTCAGCTGCAATTAGGTATGCCTCTGATAAACGGAGTAATTTTGGATTGTTCAGGCGGAAGTTTGCACCGTTGTTGCCTGGGAATTTTGACAGCCAGGCTTTCCCGGGATCGTACTGAGAGTCGTATCTGACAAATTGTGCTCTGATGTCATTAGGATCACTTTCGATAAGGTTAATCCAGTTAACTGTAGGTATCAGAGATGCTCCTGCCGAAGGACTTCCATGCCATAGATTATGCCACATAGAAACATATCCGCCATCGGAGTCTATGCCCGACTGTGGTGATACAAATAGTTCAAGCAGTGTTTCCGAGGCACCGGCAAGTTTCCAGTATTCAATGTATTCGTCGCGGGTAGCCAATGTGTATGGCGACTGATCAATAACCTCTTTGGCAGCATTGTAGGCGTTGTTCCAGTCGCCTTTATAAAGGAACACTCTTGCCTGAAGTAATTTGGCTGCCCAGTAATTAAAGTGGCCTGTGTTTTTAGCTTTCGAAAGCAGAGGGATAGCAGTGTCTAAGTCGCTAAGAATTAGCGAATATGTTTGAGCAACAGTGCTTCTTGGTTTTTTTGACTCCGACGGAGGTGTTACCTCAGTAATTAGCACTGCACCAAGAGATGCCCCGTTATCTTTCATAAAAGGGTAACCGTAAAGTCTTGCAAGGTCAAAATATACAAGAGCTCTAACAGCATAAGCTTGCCCCAGATAGTCGTTTTTCTTTGCTATGTCAGCTGCTGTACTTACATTAAGTTTGTCGATGTTTGCAATAAGTGTATTACACCTCATAATTGTCTGATAGCACTTACTCCACATATTAAAGTAGGTATTTGCTTCTGACTCGTATCCCAGAGTATAAATTTGCACCCATCCGGTAGACATTGTTCTGGGCTGAATGTTATCGCCTCTCTGATCGCCCATCAGCTGCATTTGAGTCCCGTAGTAGTCTTGCCATTTCATATTAACATATAAACCATTAACGGCAATTCCGGCATCATATAGAGTTGTCATAGCAGTTTCTGCAACAACGACATTTGTCGGTTTGGTGTCCAGAAAATCTTCGCAGGAAGATAATAGCAATATCACTATTGGGACAACCAAAATGTATTGAATATATTTTTTCATTTTATTTAGCTTTATAAATTAAAGTGATATTTCTACGCCAATAGTTACATTCCTTAATGCCGGGAATGTAAAGTTGTAGTATCCGTTAGATTGAACTTCAGGGTCGAAGTCTAAGCCGGTAAAGGTTAAAAGGTTATTTCCTGCAACATAAACTCTGGCATTTGTTATTCCCACCTGGCTGCATAATCTGCTGGGCAGGCTGTAAGAAACTGTCATATTTTTAAGTCTCAGATAATCTCCTTTTTTCAGAGCACGCGAAGAGTCGTAGTAACCTCCTCCGGTATTACCGGCAATACGCCTTGGTACCTGAGTAACATCACCCGGTTTCTGCCATCTTTTCAGCTGTTCTTTTGAGGTGTTTTTATAAGAATTATAACCATCGTCTTCTAGGTCGTCAGAGCCATTGTCCCATACATAGTGTCCGTATTTGTACGACCATGCCATCGAAGCAGTCAACGATTTCCATGCGAAAGTAGCGTTAAATCCTCCAAACCCTTTTGGTATTGCAGTCATTCCCTCTAATATTGTAGAGGATGCCTGAGCTCTTGATACCAGTGTGCGGTCTCTTGAGCCGTCCGGGAGAGTTGCATTGGAGTAGTACATAGGTGCGCCGGTTTGAGGATCAGCTCCGTAGTACTCACGGGTGTAGTACTGAACATATGAGTAACCTGCTCTCCAGATATGAGGGCGGGATACAATCTGAACACCCTCTTCGTTTAGAGCAAGAACCTCGTTATATAGAGTTGCCCAGTTAACTCCCATAGAGAGGGTCATGTCTCTTTTTTTAATAATATCTACATTTACAGCTAGTTCAACACCTTTATTAAGCATCGATCCGATGTTGGTCAGAGCCGAAGAGAACCCTGTTGTAGAAGGTACGGTTGCGTTAAGCAAGAGATCTTCAGTTGTTTTGTTATAGTATTCTGCAATAATGTCTATTTTGTCGAAAATCCTTGCATCAAATGCTATATTCCAGTTTTTGTTCTTTTCCCAGGTAAGATCGGCGTTGGCAAGGTTGTTCGGATATCCGGCACCTTCATCGCCATACATTCCGTATCCGAACACAGCCATGTAACCATAAAAATCACTTGGAAGTGTTCCGCTGGTTCCGTAAGATCCGCGGATTCTGAAGTCGTTAAGCCAAAAGATATTTTGCATAAACGACTCTTTGCTTATTCTCCACGATCCTGCAACAGACCAGAAGTTACCCCACCTGCTTTGAGGCCCCAGTCTTGATGATCCGTCACGACGGAAAGATCCTGATAAATAGTATTTTGAGTCGAAGTCGTAATTCAGACTACTTACAGCCGACAGCAAATTAGATGCGCTTCTGTATGTGAAGCCCGATTGATAATTTGTTGCAAGGGCAGATTCGGTTGCCCCAAAGTTTGAGAAGTCCATTTTGGCAAGGCGGGTGTAGAGGAAGTCTTCTCTCTCTGCCTCCCATCCGGCCATAAGTGCGATATTATGTTTTTTGATAGATTTATTGTAGTTTGCTATTGTAGAGCTAACAAGTCGGTCTACCATGCGGTATCGGTCCGATGCATAACCTTGTCCGTATGCTGTAAAGTTTATGTGTCCGTAAAGCCATGCAAAGCGGTCGTGCATTTTAAGGTAGTCGCTGCTCACAATGCTCTTGATTTTAATATCGTCCGTTAACTGCAGTTCTGCCCATCCTTTCAATAGGATTCTTAGCTGATTGGCATCGTTTATCTGCAAATCGAACTGCGGCACTGGATTTACGCGGGTCCCTCCATCGTAATACTCCAGCCAGTATGAGCCATCGTCGTATTTAAATGGCCAGCGAGGAGTTAGGTGAACCTTCCAGAGATAAAACACATTATCCTTTGCCTGCCCGTCTTGGTGGCCACTCTGATCTTGGGTAGAGTATTGGAATGAGCCGCCCACTTTAAGTTTGCGCGACATTTTGTGTTCGGCATTCAAACTGGTGGTTAATCGGTTAAGATATTGAATGCGGTTTATACCATTTTCGTCTGTGTATGCAACGGATGCAAATACTTTTGATTTTTCGTTTCCTCCTGATACGGTGAATTCATAGTTTTGCGAAATTGCCGTACGGAATAACTGTTTTTCCCAATCTTCGTAAACAAGATTAGATTTTCTTGATGGGTAGTATCTTTCGGTCATTGCATCAACATAGTTATTTAGTGATCCGTATGGCTGCCAGAATACAGGGTTATCTGTTCCGTAGTTTGTCCAGGCCTCTCTGGTTAACATTTCGCCCTCTTCTTCGGTTACCTGAGGATAGTTATTCATTGCAAAGTAGGAGACACCTAAACTCGCCTTAAAAGTGGAGACAGCTCTTCCCTCTTTTCCCCGTTTTGTGGTTATCAAAATTACTCCGTTGGATGCTCTTGATCCATAAAGAGATGCTGCAGCAGCGTCCTTGAGAACAGTAATCGACTCAATATCTCCGGGATTCAAGAAGTTCATGGCACTTGTAAAGATATTGCCCGAGCCCCAGTCTCCGCTTGTTGCGGGAACTCCGTCGATAACGTAAAGAGGCTCATTGCCGGCGTTGAATGAGCCGAATCCCCTGATTCTAATTTCCGGCAGAGATCCGGGCTGACCGGACCGCTGTGAAATTTGAACACCCGGAACAGAACCTACAATTGCCTGTTCGAAGTTAACTACCGGCACGTCCTTGAAGTTCTCTTGCCTTATTTGAGTTGCCGATCCGGAATAAGACCCCTTTGTAACGGTTCCGTAGGCCACTACCATCACCTGGTCGAGACCAACGGCCTGTTGCGCAAGAGTTGCGTTAACTATTATTCTCCCCTCGACGGGAATTTCCAGAGTTTGATACCCAATGTAGGAGAATACCAGGATTGCGTCAGACGGGACATTGTTAATGGTGTAAGCGCCATTTGAATCAGTAGAGACACCTGTTGAGGTGCCTTTAATCATAACTGATGCAAACGGAATACCCGAACCATCGGCAGCATCGGTTACAACTCCGGTAACCCTTAATTGCGCCAATGCAGTACCCGCCAACAGGAGAATACTGCATAAGATTAGAAATGCTCGTTTCTTCATCGTTTTTCAGATTAGTTTAAGTTAGTTAGGTTAGAAAAGCAGGATCTATGGAATTTTCTATAACAGCATAAGCAGTATAGAGAAAAACATTTCAATTTGTAATGGAAAACCGGCTTTCAGTTTCTATGAATAACCAACAGTAGAAAAACCAACAGGGGAAGAAACTGTTACTATATTAATTACACGCAAAATATCTAAAAAATATAAAACTTCAAAATATTTATTGAATGTTTTAATAATATTTTCGTTAAGGAAATTACTATATTC
>CAYGGD010000102.1:0-6581 GCA_964349315.1 uncultured Muribaculaceae bacterium | reverse complement strand
GAGATATATAACTAGATTTTCTAAAAAGAGAGGTAAAAAGAGACAGAACCGATAAGAAGAGTGGAACAAAAAATAAAATACTATCCCCTATGTAATGCGCTGATAGCAAAGAGAGCAGAAAAAGGATTAATACCGTAGCAAAAATAAAGTCGTATTGCGATAGCCTCTTTCTATATGAGCACTTAACAATACGCAAAGCAATCATTATTAATAAAATAAGAAAAGAGCTGGCAATAATAACATATTCGTGGCGAATATAAGCCATACTTATAATCCGGAATTCAATACCGTTGAGCTTTCCTGCTACCAAAGAGATAAAGTAACCAGCAGCCGAGGCAACAACCAGGTATGTAAATACAGCTAATAAAGACTTAGATACAGACCTGATTGAGATTCTCTTTTGAACAAAATAAATAAAAGATACGAAAGCAAAGAAGAGGAACGTTAGAATCTTAATCACAAGATATTGTGTTTGCCCAAAAGAGTAGAGCCCTAAATATGGAATTGTAAAATAGAGACTGTCAGAATCACCTCTGAAGTAATCGGGATCAGAGTATTTTTGATTTGTAAGATAATCCTTAATTAATGGTTCAATTTGAACACCATAATGCATTATAGACCTATGAGATATATTATCAAAATTATCTAAGTCTGTATGATAAAAATTCAAATTGTCTATAACCGAAAAATTCATCCCGGGTAGAATTTCTTTTAGCAGAGTAAAGTCTGTGTAATTTGGCATAATACTGTAAATAGCCGCAGTTAACGAGTATCCATAGGGCTTTGCAGCATGGGAGTATAAATCAATTACAGAAGAACTCCCAGAGGAGGTCTCAAAAAGTATTGCCGGCCCCTTTATTCCTCTGGCTTCTATATTAATAACCAAGGATACATCCTTAAATATTTCCGGATTCATCTTTATGGCATACTTCACTCCTTCCAGATCAGACTCTTCAGAGTCAGTAAAAAGTACTTTGACCCCTTGCAGCCAATTCTCTTTATAAAAATTTGCCAATCGTATCAGCTCAAGAATTACAGACAAACCGTAACCATCATCTGCCGCACCGAGTGATAGAACATTTTTGTCTTTTACCTTTTGTTTAAAATGAGAATCGTAATGAGCTATCAATAAGATATATGGATTTCCCTCAGAAGAGCTTCTATAACCATAAACATTTGTGACCTCAATTGGTTTTCCGAATCTGTTTATAACTGAATCATAAATATAGTTAACAGGGTTATAACCAAGCTCTTCTAACCGGAATTCAAGATACTCCCTTACAGTTGCCCTTTGTACAGGATGGTTCACTGAATGAGGCTCTCTGGAGATAACCTCAATATCTCTCTCAGTATTAGCAACTGAAAAAGATTGTATAGATGTCTCTTTAGCAGCTGGTAGAAATACATTATTTAAATTAATAAATAAAATACATACTACCAAAATAATAACAAAAACAAGCCGTTTTAACATTATTAATTATCAATATTGAATTTATTGAAGATATCCTTACCTTCAGGGGTATATGCATACTGTATCCTCTCTCTGTACACCTCTTCTACTTTAGACCTTACCATTTTCATTGTAGAATTAATCATTCTGTTCTGCTCACTGAATGGCTCATTAGCAATAATGAATGTTGAGGGCAACCATCTTTCAGGGAACATTCCAGAAAACTCTCCATTCCCTTTAAAGCGTGCAATTTCATCAGAAACTGCCCGAACAAGCTCTTTACCTTTAAGTTTGGTTTTATCGGCAACTATAATTGCTATTGTGTAAGGAGACTGATTATTATAGAGCATGATTTGCTGAATAATTTTAGAATTTCCAACTATAGCCTCCTCAATACCTTCCGGAGAGTATTTTTCACCATCACTTGATATAAGCAGTGACTTAAACCTTCCCTTCACATACAAAAAACCATCTTTATCCATATATCCCAAATCGCCTGTATGCAGCCAGCCGTCAATAACAGTTTCAGCCGTTGAGACGGGGTTTTTCCAGTACCCTGCCATAACATTTTCACCTTTAATGACAATCTCTCCTGACTCGCCTGCCTGAAGCTCATTCCCTTCAGAATCGAGAATTTTCAACTCCATCGGAGACACCAATACTCCAGATGAACCAAGTTTATGATTTGCAGGAGAGTTTGTTGATATTACCGGTGTTGCCTCAGAGAGTCCATATCCCTGAAACATTGGAATACCCAGAGCGTAATAGAATTTCTGCATCTCAATATCTAGAAGAGCACCTCCTCCTACAAAGAAATCGAGTTCGCCCCCCATTGCTCCCTTAACTTTAGAGAAAAGAATTATATCAAATAGCTTAACTAAAGGATACATCAGGAAAGAAAAGCCACTACCCTTATTCCATCCTTCTTTATTGTACAGATATGAGATTTTCAGAGCAAACTTGAAAAGAGTTTCGGCAACAGCTCCTTTCGCTTTTACAGAGTTCTCTATATTCTTTCTGAAATTCTTTGCAAGAGCTGGAACAGATAGCAGTATGTTGGGCTTTACCTCATTTATGTTAATCGGTATATTTTTAAGTGTATCCAAGCCAGTTTTTCCGGGTTGAACCGTAGCCACAATGGATCCGGTAGCTATCATAATATAGAAACCAACAACATGAGCAAAACAGTGATCAAGAGGCAGAATAATTAGCATACGCTTACCGGGAGGTATCGAAATTGCCGAAAGTGACTGTTCGACATTAGCAGTATAATTTCGGTGAGTCAATATTACTCCTTTAGGATCTGCTGTTGTTCCGGAGGTATAAGTAATTGTTGCATAATCGTCATTTTTAATCGATTGTGCAATAGCATCAAACTTATCCTGATTATCTTGCAAATAGCTTTCTCCAGCCTTTATTACATCCTCAATATAAATTTCACCTTCACCTAAATCATCTATTTTATCAAAGACTATAACACGCTTTATGTGTGGTAGTTTATCCTTTATTTCTCTAAGTTTTTTTAACTGTCTGCCAGAAACCAGATAGGTATCAACCTCTGCATGAACCAATCTGAAGAGAAGGTCGCTGCTCTCCTCTATCTTAATTGAAATTGGCACATTAACACCTCCAGAGTAAAAAATACCAAGCTCTCCAAGAATCCACCAGTTTCTGCCCTCAGAGATAATCGAAGCGTGGTCTCCTTTACGGAAACCCAGTGAACAAAGGCCGGCACCAATTTGTTTTGCGATTAACTTCGATTGAAAATAGGTTGTCGGTAAATACTGCTTATCTATCTTTTCAAGAAGGAAAGTACTGTTTGAGTATTTATCCACAGACTCTTCGAATAAATCGATAATTGTTCTTTTTTTCATAATTTTCAGGCTTTAGTGTAGCAAAAATATATAAAAAAATGGTCAAAAACTGCTCTCCATACCTTAAATTATTAACAGAAAAGGGAATTGACTGGAATTTTTCTCTCTCTCTCAAGATGCAGCAAGAGATAATTGACCAGGATAAATTGATATTTCTTCATATAGGATATGTTAGTAATATTACTATCCGGGAGTCTTCAGTCGCTCTTTTTTCCGATAAAAGAGTTCAGTCTGTACTAAACGAAAATTTTGTCTGTTTCGCTGAGGATAAGGAAGATAATCCTGAATCTTTTCTCCTGGCCTTAGACCTTCTTTTTATCAACAAAGACTTCTCTTTCGGTCCGATGAATATGTTTATAATGCCCGACCGAAAGCCAATAATTGCTTTCTCTGACTGCGATCCTGAAAGTTTTGTAAATATAGCTGAATCAATTCTAGCAGCTAAATCAGATAAAAGAGAAAAACTAAGCCAGTTATCTGACGAACTTACCCGAAGAGCCCTTGAGGGAGGTGCAGCAGCAAAAGTCGACAATAATCCGGTTATTGACGCCCTCCTTTTGGACAACTATGTAAAGCAGTGGTTCCATAAAATGTTTGAGTCCGGATTCATATATAATCTGAAACCCTTTACTCCCAATCCTTCGGGGCTGGCAACTATAGTTGAGTATTTGAGATTTAATGATGTAAAGAACTATTCCGAAAATATTCAAAGAATTCTTAACCATCTTCAATTCTCTCAACTCTTTGATGTTGTAGATGGTGGTTTTTTCAGACAAGCTAAAGAGTATTCCTGTGATAAGCCGCTATTCGAAAAAACACTGGAAGAGAATAGCCGTTTTATGATGTTGTATGCTTTAGCATATAAGCAATTCTCGGTTGACTCTTACAAAGAGAGCGCTCTTTTAATATCACAGTTTATTCTCAATAATCTGAAGTCTGTTAAAGGGGGGCTCATTAACTCTACAACTCTTTTAAATCCAGTTGAATCAGCATATTACTATCATTTTTCATTAAATGAAATTTCACTCCTCTTTCCTGAGAGGTATGTTCAGGTTGCTACCTCATTGGGTATTGATACAAATTCCGGAAAAAAAATAAAGCAATTGCCGGTAAGAGTTAAGGAGACATATATTTCATTAGCTGATAAAGATTTGCAAAAGCTAAGAGAGAGAAGAAAAGAGCATACCGGTTTTTTCCGAGACGAGAGGGTAATGACATCTGCTAATTGTATTGCTGTAACCTCTCTGGCAAAGGCTTCGGATCTTCTTAATGATCTGTATCTGTATGTGCAGGCAGTAAAAATTTTCGAACACATTGTTTACAATAATATTGATGTAAAAGATGGCAAAATATACAGGTATAAATGTACTGATGGCTCATTTTTACCAGGCTACCTATCTGATTACGCTCTTTTGATTGAAGCTTCTCTTGAGTTGTTTAAAATACGAAAAGAGCAAGAGTATCTTGCTGTTGCAGAACAATATACAAAAATAACCATCAATCTCTTTTACAAAGACGAAAACGGAATGTTCAGCAAATCTGAAAAAGGAGTTGATGCAGATATAATGCCATTTAAAAGAGAGCCAAATATCGATTTGGTCAGGCCTTCATCTAACTCTATAATGGCCGGCAACCTGATTAATCTGTATCACTTCACGGGGAAAGAAGAGTATCTCACTATGGCCCGGCAGCAACTTATCAATGTTGCACCCCATCTTCTGGGATCGGGCCCACTATTATCCAGCTGGGCACACAAAATTCTGCTCTATCTAAACATTTAGTTATTAACGAAATAAGAGAGAACTGTCACCATAGCTCAGAAACCGGTAATCGTTCTGTAGTGCGTGGTTATAAATTGTACGCCACTCATTTCCTATAAATGCAGAGATTAACAGTAAAAGAGTACTTTTCGGCTGATGGAAGTTTGTTATCAATATATCTACCAGTTTAAACTCAAATCCGGGGATAATAATTATCTCAGTTTTTCTCTCTAAAACACTAATCTCATTAGATTTCATCCACTCAATCAAAGCAGTTAATGAATCTTCTACAGAAATATCAAAGTTGGAGTTGTATGGTTCCCACTGCTCAACAAAATAAGGGGCTCCTTTATGAATACACTGTAATCCAAAGTAATAAAGACTTTCAAGAGTCCTGGTAGTGGTCGTTCCAACAGCAATAATTGGTCTTTTAACGGTGTGGAACTCTAGAATTTTTTCTATGCTCTCCCTTTTAATAGAAAAAGGCTCTGAATGCATATTATGATTGTAAATATCATTATCCTTTACCGGAATAAATGTACCAGCTCCAACATGAAGTGAGAGTTCGTCAAGTAGTATCCCCCTCTTTTCTATTGAACTCATTATATTATCAGTAAAGTGCAAACCTGCAGTAGGAGCAGCTACCGACCCCTCATCTCTTGCATAAAGAGTCTGATATCTCTCTTTATCTGATGCTACTACATCTCTCTTCAGGTAAGGCGGAATAGGTACTTTTCCGCATATATCCATCACTTCAGAAAAGGATAAGTCCCCAAGCCATTCAAATAAAATAACAAACTTGTCATTAAGCTTCTCAACTATTTCTGCAGTTAAAGAAATTTTATCAACAATTTCATTATCAGAGGATTCAAAAAAAACCTTACCTCCTTTCCACTTTTTTGCATTGCCTACAACTGCCAACCATATGCATCTGCTCCTGGAAGCAAAAGAGCTGTTGTATTCAGAGGGGTCTGAGGGCTCAAGACAAAAAATTTCAATATGAGCTCCTGTTCTTTTTTTAAAAATAAGTCTTGCAGGGACAACTTTGGTTACATTGAATATCGCAATAGAGTTCTCAGGTAATAATGAAGGTAATTGATTAAAAAGATTGTCCGATATACTTTTGTTAGAATAGGTAAGAAGCTTTGAGTCGTCCCGGTTTGGCAATGGAAACCTGGCAATTCTATCATCAGGCAAGTTATAGTTATAATCGTTTATCTCCAGTTGATCAGCTTTCATTATTTTTTCTGCAAAGCTATAATATTTTGAGAAATTAACCCCCTGTGCATTTATTTACATCTGTAACTACAATAACAATCAATCTCCGTTACAAGTGTAGCCGATATTCAGGTAATCACCCTCTGGCCTCACTCCTTTTTCTGTTACAGTTGTATATAAATAAAGTTGTAATATTTACTAAGTATAATATTCTAATAACCAGTATTTTAATTGATTTTTAGGTAATTCTGTTGGATTTTGCTCTATGTTTTTCTGTTT
>CAYGGD010000101.1:0-6717 GCA_964349315.1 uncultured Muribaculaceae bacterium | reverse complement strand
CTGTAGTAATAACAACATAAAACATTTAGCTATGAAAATTTGCGTTATAGGTACCGGCACAATGGGAAGCGGCATTGTTCAGTCTTTTGCTCAGTCCGGAATGGAAGTTATAATGAAAGGACTAACCGAAAAGGAGTTGTTATGGGGACACAATTCTATTGTTAAAAACCTTACTAAACTTGAGGAGAAAGGAAAAATTGAGGCAGGTGCCAAGGATGTTATTATGTCAAGAATAACCGAAACACTTGATTATAAAGATTGTGCTTCTGCAGACATTGTTATCGAGGCTATCTTCGAAGATATGCAAGCTAAGAGAGATGCTTTTGCAGAGCTGGAAACACTATGTAAGCCCGAAGCAATTTTTGCTTCAAACACCTCTTCGCTGTCGATTACTGAGATTGCGGCATCGACCAAAAGAGCCGACAGGGTAATCGGAATGCACTTCTTTAACCCTGCTCCTGTTATGAAGCTTGTAGAGGTGATAAAGGGACAGCTTACCTCAGATGATGTAATGAATACAGTAATGAGCCTTGCAGTACAAATCGGAAAAACTCCCGTTCTGGTAAATGAAGCCCCTGGCTTTGTTGTAAACAGAATTCTTATCCCGCTCATCAATGAAGCGGTGGGCATATATGCCGAAGGTGTTGCTACCAAAGAGGAGATTGACGAAGCTATGAAACTTGGTGCAAACCATCCGATGGGGCCCCTCGCTTTGGGCGATCTTGTAGGTCTGGATGTTTGTCTTGCCATAATGGAAGTTTTACACAATGAGTTCGGCGACAGCAAATACAGACCTCATCCACTTTTGAGAAAAATGGTAAGGTCAAAACAACTGGGGAGAAAAACAGGATCCGGTTTTTATTCATATAATTAAATCATAATAATCTTTTAATGTCCGGAATAAACTACAATAACCTTATGCAAAAACGCATAAGGAAGGTGCTGATGATTTGCAGCAGCTATGATGCTTACACACTGGAAGAAGATGGCAGAATTGAGGTGCAGATATATAAAGAGTATGTCGATCTTAACCTAAGTAGTCCACCCTCTTTTACCTGGGTAACATCCTCTGCCGAAGCGATGGAGCTTTTGACATCCGGTAACGATTTTGAGCTTATTATCAGCATGTTTAATATTGGAGATATGGATGTCTTCAATTTTTCTAAGAGGATAAAAAAAGAGCGGCCTGAAATCCCTTTTGTTCTTCTTACCCACTTCTCCAAAGAACTTTACAGAAAAATCGAAAAAGAAGACCGTTCTGCAATTGATTATATCTTTAGCTGGCATGGAAATGCCGACCTCATTCTGGCCATTATCAAGCTGTTCGAAGACAGGATGAATGCCCATGACGACATTCTTCTCTCAGGTGTACAATCAATATTACTGGTAGAAGATTCTATAAGGTATTACTCTACATATCTGCCTGCCATTTATAAACTGGTACTGCAGCAGAGTGCAGAATTCCTTAAAGAGGCCCTAAATGAGCAGCAGCAGAAGCTCCGCAAGCGAGCCCGCCCTAAAATATTGCTTGCAACCAATTACTCCGAAGCAGTTGAACTGTATGAAAAGTACAAAGAGAATCTTTTGGGCGTAATCTCTGATGTTGCCTTTGTAATTAACAAAAATGATCCGGCAAGCAGTGAAAAAATGGATGCCGGTATAGATTTATGTAAACTTATCAAGAACGACGACCCTCATATGCCATTCTTGCTACAATCTTCACAGGAGAGTATGAGGGAGATTGCAAAAGAACTGGGTGTCGGGTTTCTAGAAAAATACTCCAAAACGCTTCTTATTCAGTTAAGTGAATATATTAGTGAAGAGTTTGCTTTTGGTGACTTCATTTTCAGAGATCTTACCACCGGAGAAATAATCGGAAGGGCAAAAGACCTAAAGGACCTACAACACCTTGTTATGGATATTCCGGAAGATGTACTGCTTTTTCACGGCTCCAGAAACAGACTCTCTAAGTGGATGTTTTCCAGAGGATTATTCTCGCTTGCATCAAAAGTGAAATCGGCTCATCAAAGTCATTTCGACACAATAGATCAACTCAGAGAGTTTATAGTTCAGGCAATCAGAAACTACAGAATTCTACTTGGACACGGGGTAGTAGCCCGTTTTGAAAAAGAGTCCTATACAAGATATATCTGGTTTGCCCGCCTGGGGGAAGGTTCACTTGGCGGCAAGGCAAGAGGAATTGCCTTTGTAAATAGTATGCTCCAGAAGCACAATCTGCTAAACAAATATCCCGGTGTTAAAATTATGATACCCAGAACCGTGGTAATTGCGACTGATTATTTTGACGAATTTATTAAAATAAATGGGTTGCAATATGTAATTAACTCCGATATTTCTGATGAAGAGATTCTTTCAGAATTTGTAAGCTCCAGACTCCCCGAGTCTTTGGTTACAGACTTAAGAGTTTATATATCAAATACTTCCGGACCTCTTGCAATAAGATCCAGCTCTAAATTAGAAGACTCTCATTTTCAACCTTTTGCCGGCATATACTCAACCTATATGATTCCCAACACAACCAACAGAGACCAAATGCTGCGTCTGCTTGGTAAGGCAATTAAAAGTGTGTATGCATCAATCTATTTTTCATCGAGCAGAGCCTATTTATCTGCCACAACCAATCTGCTAAGTGAAGAGAAAATGGCTGTTGTCCTTCAGGATCTTATAGGAACGGAAGATGGCGGATTTTTCTTCCCCACAATTTCGGGTGTTGCCCGTTCTGTAAATTACTATCCAATTGGCTCTGAAAAGCCCGAAGAGGGCATAGTTAACATGGCTTTTGGACTTGGGAAACTGGTGGTCGAAGGAGGCAAAACCCTCAGGTTTTCGCCAAAGTACCCCAAACATATCCTTCAGCTCTCTACTCCTGAGCTTGCTCTGAGAG
Source organism: uncultured Muribaculaceae bacterium (assembly GCA_964349315.1). Taxonomy (GTDB): domain Bacteria; phylum Bacteroidota; class Bacteroidia; order Bacteroidales; family UBA932; genus Bact-08. The sequence continues at coordinate 3,812 of CAYGGD010000101.1, read as the reverse complement.
ATACGCAGAACGCCATGTATGCGCTTGATCTTAAACCGGAGGAATTCAAAACATCGGTAGATGATTCTGTCAACCTCAAAAAATTTGAAATTAACCATGTTAAAAAATTCAGGAATTTAAACTATGTTGCCTCTACTTGGGATATGGAGAGTCAGAATATTATTGATAGCAACTATGCCGATGGCAGAAAGATCATTACATTTTCACATGTACTGAAATACGGAACAATGCCATTACCCGAAATTCTTTGTGATTTACTTGATATTTGTCATAAAGAGATGCATTCGGCCGTTGAGATTGAGTTTGCAGTAAATATGGATGTGCCTAAAGGAGAGGATATCATATTTTCTCTTTTACAAATAAGGCCTATAACCTCAAATAACGACAACACATCTCTCGATTGGGAAAGCGTACAAACCAAAAATGCAATTATATATGCAGAAAACGCCCTGGGTATGGGCTCTATTGAAGGTGTAGAAGATATTGTTTACATCAAAAACGAGAGTTTTGACAGCTCTCACAGTGTAAAAATTGCAGAAGAGATAAACCAGGCAAACTCCCGAATAAAAGAGCAGGGACGACGATATGTTCTGATAGGACCCGGACGATGGGGTTCGAGTGACCCATGGCTTGGTATTCCGATATCGTGGTCAAACATTACCGAAGCAAGGGTTATTGTTGAGTGCGGGCTAAGCAATTTCAGAGTTGAGCCCAGTCAGGGAACACATTTTTTCCAGAACCTTACCAGTATGGGTATTGGGTATCTTACTATCAATCCCTATATGAACGACGGCATTTTCAACAACACACTCCTAGACTCTATGGAGCCGGTTTTTGAGAGCAAATACATCCGTCATGTACGATTTAATAATGCCCTGACCATTTTTGTTGATGGAAGAAAAAACAGAGCAATAATAAAATAGATCTCACATTTTTGCTATTTTTGCACTCGTTATTATAATCTGAAATGAGTGATATCATAAATCATGAGTGCGGAATCGCTATGATACGCCTCAAAAAGCCTTTGGAATATTACAAAAAGAAATACGGTACATTTCTTTACGGCCTTAACCGTCTCTATATTTTAATGGAAAAACAGAGAAACCGGGGCCAGGAAGGTGCCGGCGTTGTGGGGGTAAAGCTCGACATGCCACCTGGTTATAAGTATATGGACAGGATGCGCTCATGTAATTCTGACCCTATTCAAGATGTTTTTGATAATATCCATAAACCCTTTGAAAGTAACAATCCAAAAGATATTGAGACAATCTGGGCTAAATATAACATCCCGTTTGTTTCAGAAATATATTTAGGACACCTACGCTATGCAACTTTCGGAAAAAATAATATCGACCTGGTTCATCCTCTTAAGAGAGCAAGTAACTGGCGATCAAGGAATCTGGCACTTGCTGCCAATTTTAACCTGACAAATATTGATGAACTTTTCGACTCTCTGATTAATGAGGGGCAACATCCAAGATACTACTCAGATACAATCACACTTTTAGAGAAAGTAGGATTATATCTCGATAATGAAATTCAGGATAAATATAAAAAGTACAAAAAAGAGGGGTACAGTAAATTTGATATTACACCACTTATAGAAGAAAACCTGGATTTAACCAGTGTGCTGTCGAATAGTTGCAAAAATTGGGATGGAGGATATGTAGTTGCCGGAGTAACAGGTCATGGCGATTCTTTTACAATAAGAGATCCATGGGGAATAAGACCCGCTTTTTACTATGATGACGATGAGGTCGTGGTAGTTGCTTCAGAAAAGTCGGTAATTAGAACCGCTTTTGGCATTGACGACATATTAATTCACGAAATAAAACCTGGCTACGCTCTAATAATTAAGAAAAACTGTGAAGTAATATCTTCGCAGATCTTAGAGCCAAAAAAACGAAGCAGCTGCTCTTTCGAAAGAATATATTTTTCCAGAGGCAATGACCGTGAGATTTACCAAGAGAGGAAAAAGCTGGGACAACTGCTCTCAGACCAAATTATCCAAGCAATAGAAGGAGACCTTGATAATACCGTTTTCTCTTTTATTCCCAATACTGCCGAATCTGCATTCTACGGAATGATTAAAGGAATTCAACACTATATGGCAGAGCATAAAAAGCTCCTTATTAAAAATTCAAAGGAGAGCTGGAGCGAGGATAAATTGACTGAAATCATTTTAAAAGAGCCCCGTATAGAGAAGATTGTAATTAAAGATGTCAAGCTGAGAACCTTTATCACCTCCGATAAAGAGCGTGACGAAATGGCCGGCCATGTTTATGATGTTACATACGGAGCAGTAAAAGAAAACGATAACCTTGTTGTAATAGACGACTCTATAGTCAGAGGGACAACACTTAAACAGAGTATTCTGAGAATATTGGACACTCTTAACCCCAAAAAAATAGTGATTGTTTCATCTGCTCCACAGATAAGGTACCCCGACTGTTACGGCATTGACATGACAAAAATGGATGAATTCATAGCCTTTAATGCAGCTATTGAACTCTTAAAAGAGGAGGGAAAATCACACATTATTGACGATGTATATCAAAAGTGCAAAGCACAGGAGGGTCTTCCAAAAGATCAGTATATTAATTATGTCAAAGAGATATACAACCCTTTTACTTATGAACAGATTTCTGATAAAATTGCCAAAATGGTTAAAAACAAGAGTATTCGCGCCGATGTAAAATTGGTTTTTCAAACAGTCGATAACTTAAGAGCAGCATCCCCGGAAAATACCGGAGACTGGTACTTTACAGGCGATTACCCTACTCCGGGCGGTAATAAAGTTGTAACCAAAGCCTACATTAACTGGATAGAAGGCATTAACGAAAGATCATACTAAACACTTAATAAATTAACACTTGAAAATAAAATGAATAGGGAGATTAGAGTTTTTGCTCCGGCAACTGTTTCAAATATTGCATGTGGTTTTGACATTATGGGATTTGCAATTGATTGCCCAGGAGACGAAGTTGTGCTTAGAGTAACTGATAACAAGGGAGTCGTGATTTCCGGAATAACGGGAGATGATGGACGCCTTACAAAAGATCCCTCTAAAAACACAGCAGGAGCTCCCCTGATATCAATGATAGAAAAACTTAATTTAAATACCGGACTGGAACTTGAAATTCACAAAAAAATGCCTTTTGGAAGCGGTCTTGGATCCAGTGCAGCCAGCGCTGTTGCTGCTGCGTTTGCATTAAATCATCTATTGGAGCTCAATCTCTCCAAAGAACAACTTTTACCTTTTGCCATTGATGGAGAGATAATTGCCAGCGGATCAGTTCATGCCGACAACGTAGCCCCAGCCCTTTACGGTGGGTTCACACTGATAAGGGGATACGATCCGATTGACGTTATAAAACTCGGCTACCCTAAAGACCTTTTCTGCACAGTTATTCATCCACATATAGAAATATCAACAAAAGTGTCGCGGGATATGCTACCTACTTCAATACCTCTCAGGCAAGCAGTAAAGCAATGGGGTAACTGTTCGGGATTAACTGCCGGCCTTTTAACTGATGATTACTCTCTTATCGGCAGATCTCTTGTCGATTCAATAGTTGAACCTGTGAGATCCCGTTTGATTCCCTGTTTCGACAATATGAAAAGTGCTGCAGTTGCGGCAGGAGCTCTTGGATGCAGTATTTCTGGTTCCGGCCCGTCGCTTTTTGCTCTATCCAGAGGCGAAGAGTGTGCTAATAAAGTTGGAATTGAAATGAAAAAAGCATTCAATAGTACAGGAATTGGTTCTGATATTTATGTTTCAACTATTAATGAAATAGGGCCAAAAATATTAT
>CAYGGD010000100.1:0-6757 GCA_964349315.1 uncultured Muribaculaceae bacterium | reverse complement strand
GAATATAATCCACTGAATAATAATATTTTTCGAGTTATAGACAATCAGGGTAAGGTTATCAATAACAAGTGGATGCCCAAAATTGAGAACGAACGGTTACTCAAGATTTATAAGGATATGCTCTACGCAAGAGTCGCAGACTTGCAGATTGTCTCTTATCAGCGACAAGGACGGATTTTTACCTATCCTCCCAATTATGGACAAGAGGCCATATCTGCAGCGGCAGGTGCCCTGATTAAAGATAGAGACTGGCTTGTACCGGCATTCAGAGAGATGGGAGCCATGCTTGCTAAAGGAGTTTCTCTCAAAGAACTCTTTCTCTATTTTATGGGATACGAAGATGGATCGATATTTGAAAAAGCAAAAAACGTACTGCCTATAAGTGTTCCTATATCTTCACAACTTCTTCATGCTGTAGGTATCGGCTATTCGATGAAATATAATAAAGAAGAGGGAGTTGTAATGGCTTTTGTAGGAGACGGAGGAACTTCAGAAGGTGACTTCCACGAAGCAGTAAATTTTGCCGGTGTATGGAAGGTTCCTGTTATTTTTATTATACAGAATAACCAATACGGAATATCCACTCCTACCAGAATGCAAACCGCATCAGATTCCCTTGCTGTAAAATCTGTTGCATACGGAGTAAAAGGTATACAGACGGACGGAAACGACCTTTTTGCTATGTATAAAACCATCGAAGAGGCTGTTAAAATATGCGATGAGGGTGATGGTCCAGTACTGATAGAGGCAGTTACATACCGGAAAGGAGCTCATACTACATCGGACGACCCCACAAAGTACAGAACTCAGGAAGAGGAGAATGAGTGGGATGCTAAAGATCCGATGAAAAGACTTAAAGGGTATCTAAAGAGTAAAAAATTGTGGAGTGAGAAAGAGGAAGAGCTAATTGTCCCTCAATATAAAGATGAAATTGACCGTCAGTTTATTGAAGCAGAGAATTACGGACCCTATCCAAAAGAAGATATTTTCAAGTACATGTACTCAGAAATGCCTGACGATCTCAGAGACCAGGAGAAACAGTACGATCGTTTTTTACAGTGGAAAAGTTCAAGAGTAAAGTAACATTAAACAGAGAATTAAGATGAAGATAATGAATATGGTCAATGCTATTAATAATGCATTGGATATAAAATTAGCAGAAGATAAATCAGTTATGGTTTATGGCGAGGATGTCGGGGTTGAGGGAGGTGTTTTCCGTGTTACCGAAGGTTTGCAAAAAAAATATGGTCCAGAAAGAGTTTTCGACAGTCCGCTTGCGGAATCAGGAATTGTAGGCACTGCAATTGGAATGTCGGTAGCAGGATTAAGGCCTGTTGTAGAGATGCAGTTTTGCGGCTTTATTTACCCAGCTTTCAATCAGATAATAAGCCATGCAACCAGAATGAGAAACAGAACCAGAGGAAGATACGAAACTCCGATGGTTATCAGGATGCCATACGGAGGTGGAATAAATGCACTTGAGCACCACAGTGAAAGTATGGAGGCAATTTTTGGCCACATACCAGGCCTTATAGTAGTTGTTCCCTCGACGCCCCATGATGCAAAAGGGATGCTGATTTCAGCAATAGAAAGTAATGACACTGTCCTTTTCATGGAACCGAAAAGATTATATAGAGCTATTAAACAGGAGGTATCTGAGGATAAGTATACTATTCCTCTCGGAAAAGCGAGTGTTCTCTCTCCGGGGAAAGATGTAACAGTAGTTGCTTACGGTGCAATGGTAAGAGAGGTTCAAAAAGCTATGGTTATGGCAAAGGAATCAGGAATCAGTGTAGAATTAATTGATCTCAGATCTATCTATCCTATTGACAGAGAAACTATAGCCAAGTCTGTTCGAAAAACTGGAAGAATTATTACCGTTACAGAAGGGCCTAGAAGCTACGGAGTAGGATCGGAAATAAGTCAGATTGCTATTGAGGAGGCCTTTTTGCACCTAGAAGCACCTCCGGCAAGAGTATCCGGGTATGATGTGATTGTCCCTTTACCAAAAGGTGAACATCACTATATGCAGGATCCGTACAAAATACTATATGAAATTGAAAGAATCGTTAAATATTGATATTATGAGATATATATTTAAATTTCCGGACATTGGAGAGGGGCTCGAAGAGGGAACAATTGTAGAGTGGCATGTGCAGAAAGGAGAAATTGTAAAGATGGGCGACTCACTTGTTACTATGGAAACTGATAAGGTTGTAACCGCTATCCCCTCTCCCCGAAACGGGACAATTGCAGCACTATATGGAAAAGTAGGAGAAACAGTACATGTTGGTTCAGCACTTGTGGAAATTGATATTGAAGCAAGTGAAGAATCTGCATCTGAAGCCACCACTGAAGCAGTAGAAGAAGAGGGAGCCGGAGTTGTTGGCACTCTGGAGGTTGCTGGAAATAACGCCATACTCTCTGCCAGTAAGGAGGGGGTCCAGTATCCTGACAAAGAAAAACCATCGGTATTCAAAAAGGTATTGGCAACTCCTGTTGCAAGAGCAATGGCTAAGGAGAAGTTAATAGATATCAATTTAGTAAAAGGTACAGGTCCTGGAGGAAGGGTAACCAAAGATGATATTCTGAAATACAGGGAAATTCCTGGGGAGACAACTCCTGTTGCGCAAGCCTTGGTAGAGATAGAGCCTATTACACAAATAAGGAAAACAATCGCTAAAAACATGCTTAACAGTAAGCAGAATGCTGCTCACATGACTGTTTTTGAAGAGGCAGAGATATCAGAATTAGAGAGAGTCCGTAATAAATACAAGCTTATTTACAAAGAAGAACAGATAAAACTAACCTACCTGTCATTTGTGATTAAAAGCGTTGCAATGGCTCTGAAACATCATAAATCACTAAATGCCGAGATGGATACTGAGGCGGGTAATATGATTTATAAAAAGTATTATAACATTGGAATTGCAATAGATACTGAGAAGGGGCTGGTTGTTCCGGTAGTCCGCAATGCCGATAAGTTAACAATTAAGGAGATAGCAAAAACTATCCAGGAAATCGCGGCTAAAGCAAGGGAAGGAAAACTCACAATGGAAGATATGAAAGACGGCACTTTTACAGTGACAAGCTATGGTAGCATTGGTGGGTTGTTTGCTGTTCCTGTAATTAACTATCCCCAAGCTGGTGTGTTAGGAGTTGGAAGAATATTGAAAAAGCCTATTATTAAAGAAGATCAGATAGTTCCAGGCTTGATTCTACCCCTCTCTTTGAGTGTCGATCACAGAATTGCAGATGGAGGCGATACTGCTAGGTTTATAAACACGGTTATAGCATATTTGTCTGATCCCGTATCACTTTTAATGGATTAAAATACTGGAGGTTTAAAAAATGTACGATATAATTATCATAGGATCAGGACCCGCGGGTTATGTATCAGCAATTCGCGCAGGTCAACTGGGGCTTAAAACTGCTATTATTGAAAAAGGAAAAATCGGAGGCATGTGCCTTAACTGGGGTTGTATCCCTTCAAAAGCAATAATAGAAAGTGCTAAGCTTTATCAAAAAATAACAAAGGATGCTTCCCGGTTTGGTATTGATGGTATTGAAAAAGGGAGCTTATCTTTTAATTGGAACAAAGCAGTTAAGCGCTCTGACGGAATTGTCAAAAAATTGACAGGGGGCGTAGAGTATCTTTTGAAAAAGAACGGTGTTGATATAATTACAGGGCAAGCTAAGATTATCAGTGAGAATAGTGTTTTATCGGATAACAGACTTCTTGAAGCAAAGAATATAATTATTGCAACCGGATCATCTTCTGTCTCTTTGGAGAGTGGTGGCGATCTTTTAGTGCTGGAACCGGTAAATTTATTTGTAGAAAGAGAGATCCCAGACAATGTTGTAGTATTCGGGAACTCACCTGTCGCCATTGAAATTGCCCAGGCATTTTCAATGATTAATAAGAAAGTGACAATTATCTCTCCGACAGATGGAATTATGCCCAAAGCAGATTCCTACATAAGTAAATATATTTTGACAACATTACAAAAGGAGAAAATCAAAGTAATTTTCAATCAAAACATAACCTCTGTTAAAGATAAATGGAGTGGAGGAATACTTAAAACAGGGGAATCGGATATTAAATGCGATGTCTTAATAAATGCCGGCAAAAGAAAAGGTAACATTATAGAATCGGATATTGATATTAAAGTATCAGATAGCTTTATTGTTACTGACGAACACTTTGAGACCTCTGTGCCCGGAATTTATGCAATTGGTGATGTTAATGGAATGAGCAGTTATGCCAACTCAGCATCTGCTCAGGGTCTTTACGTAATCAACAAAATTAATGGCATCGAGAATACCCTTGATTTGAAAAAGGTCCCAGTAAACATGTATACTGTACCCGAAGCAGCACAGATCGGATTGACTGAAAGTGAGATTAAAGAGCTGAATATCGATTATAAATCGAGCGAGTTCCCTCTATCCGCAAATGGAAAAGCTCAGACAGAGGGAAATAGCGAAGGTTTTATCCGGATTCTTTCAGAAAAACAATATGGCGAGGTTTTGGGTGTGCAAATAGTAGCATCAAATGCTACAGATATGATTAACGAAGCCTCAGCCTATATGCAGTTAGAGTCTACGGTTTATGATGTCGCTAACACTATTCATACCCATCCTGCTGTTTCTGAAGTTTTCATGGAGGTAGGTGCTGAAGCATTAGACAGGGCAATTCATAAATAAAATGAGCACTCTGAGTAACCCGTTACATTATACACTTCCGGATCTTACAATTATTGACTCTCCTAAGCCGTTTGATTTTAGTATATGGCAGCCGGATGATATTTACATTGTACTTGGAAGAGCAAACAGTGTAGAAAAAGCTCTAATAACCGACAGAGTATTATCAGACTCCGTAAAAGTTCTTAAGAGACCGTCAGGAGGAGAGAGTGTTCTGCTCTCTCCCGGGATGGTCGTTTTTTCTATTAAATTTACTATTTCAAACAAAGAGAGACCTAGTGACTATTTTAAACTAATAAACACCTCTTTAATCAGCAGGCTTAATTTATTAGGTATTGGGAATATAGCCTATAAAGGAATCTCAGATCTCTCAATAAATAACAAAAAAATATTGGGATCTTCGATGTACCTTAAGAGTAACACTCTCTTTTACCACGCTGTTATTAATGTCAATGAAGATCCTTCGTTAATTTCCAAATATCTGACACATCCCTCAAAAGAGCCGGATTATAGAGGCGGCAGACCTCACGAAGAGTTTGTTACATCAATTAATAAAGAAGGTTATATGGTTAATATCAAGGATATTAAGAGCACAGTTAAAGAGGCGCTGCTGGATATAATGAAAGAAATAGGTGATTATGTCAAATAATTGTCTTAGCTTTGCGCAAATTTCTACAAAGTCGTTGTATGTATATATCACCGTTTTGTGAAAGACTAATACAACGCAATTATTCAAAAATTCATGACATTTAAAGATCTTAACATTATCGAGCCTGTGCTTAGGGCTCTGATAAGCGAGGGATATACTATCCCGACGCCAATTCAGGAACAGGCAATTCCAATATTAATACAAGGCAGTGACGTGCTTGGATGTGCACAAACCGGTACCGGTAAAACTGCAGCATTCTCAATACCAATTATTCAGAAATTAGCTGAAAATAATAGTGGCAAAAGGAAGATAAGGGCCCTTATTCTCACTCCAACGAGAGAACTTGCTGCTCAGATAGGTGACAGCTTTACCCGTTACGGAAAATATACAAATCTCCGTAACACAGTTGTTTATGGAGGAGTTAGTCAAAGATCCCAAACAGACGCTTTAAAAAAAGGGGTAGATATACTAATTGCAACCCCGGGCAGGCTACTTGATTTATGTGGACAGGGCTATGTAAATCTGAAAAATGTTGAATCATTCGTTCTGGACGAAGCAGACCGTATGCTTGATATGGGATTCATCACAGATATCAACAAAATAATCAAGATGATTCCGACAGAGAGACAAACTCTCCTTTTTTCGGCAACAATGCCACAGGAGATCTCTTCTTTGGCCAAATCGCTGCTTAATAACCCTGTAAGCATTGAAGTTACACCCGCTTCCTCTACCGTAGATACAGTAGGTCAGCACCTCTATTATGCAAGCAAAGAGAACAAAACCTCTCTGTTGATCGATATCATTAATAACGTTGATGTAGAGACAGCTCTGGTTTTTGCCAGAACAAAGCACGGTGCTGATAAACTATCTCGTAATTTAGTAAAGGCGGGTATCAATGCCGATGCAATCCATGGCAACAAATCTCAGAATGCCAGACAAAAAACTCTTTTGAATTTTAAAAAGAGAAAAACAAGAGTTCTTGTTGCAACAGATATTGCTTCAAGGGGAATAGATATTAGTAAGATATCACATGTCATTAATTATGACCTCCCTGAAGATCCTGAGACATATGTTCATCGTATCGGAAGAACCGGTCGTGCCGGTTACCAGGGTACCGCTCTCTCTTTTTGCGATTCTGCAGAAAAAGGGTTACTTAAAAGTATACAGAAGCTAATTGGAAAAGAGATACCTGTTATTAACGGACATCTTTACGAATGTCAGGTTTGTATTCAAAAAGATACAAAAAGGACTAAGGGCGAATTCTGGAAAAAAGGCAGAAGAAGAAGTGCCTGATTAAGGAATTATAAATAGTTTTTCTATTTTTAAGGACTCAAAATCGAATTATTATGAGTTCTGCAAAAGTTGTAAAAAGCAGCACTGTTTTTATCGGTATATTAATTATATGGT
>CAYGGD010000099.1:0-6792 GCA_964349315.1 uncultured Muribaculaceae bacterium | reverse complement strand
GTGTAATACTTTGTCGCATTTTATTAAAGGTAGCCAATAATACAACCGATCAGATTATGAGATACAATAATTCATATAAATTATCCAAACACCAAATGCGTTTAAGGCTATGGTTATTAGGGATAATACTCACTTTGGGTGTACTAACAGTTTGGTGGTTTGCATCACTCATCGATAGAGATATGCGTAATAAATTAGTTATCAGCACAAAACAGATCGCAGCTGCAGTAAATATTGAGCGTATCAAGAGTCTGACCGGTACCGATAAAGACCTCAGCTCAGCCGATTATCTGCGGCGTAAGGAGATGCTTGCAAATGTACGCTCAGCTAACCCAAAGTGTCGCTTTGTATATCTAATGGGGCAGAGGGATGACGGAACAATTTTCTTCTTTGCAGATAGTGAGCCGGTGGGCACAGAGGATGAATCTCCTGCAGGACAGATATTTGAGGATGTATCGCCCGGGCTTATTGAAGTTTTTGATACAAAAACATCTCTTGCAGAGGGACCTATAAAAGACAGCTGGGGTAGATGGATATCTGCTTTAACACCAATTATTGATCCTGATTCGGGAGATGTGATAGCTGTGCTTGGAATGGATTATGATGCAAATTCCTGGAGATGGAGTGTGGCTACCAGGAGTGCTCTTCCTGCCGGATTGATTCTGCTGGTTGTTGTTTTGACCTATGTTCTGGTTATTCTGCGTGAGCGAACTATTGCAATGCAGCATAACGAACAAAAATATGAGTATCTGTTCGAAGGAGCAGCCGGTGGTATAGCCATTATAAGAGGTGATAAAATTGAGTTTGCCAATCCGGCGCTCTCAATCATTACCGGACACACTTCCAAAAAGCTTCTATCTGTACCATTTATTACCCTTATTCATCCCGATGATCAAAAAATGGTGATGGACCGTTACTCCAGACGTATGCAGGGTCAACAGATAGAAGCAGACTATGATTTTAGAGTAATTGCAGACGATGATTCTATTAAGTGGGTTAATATTAAAGCCCAGATAATCAGCTGGGAGGGAAACCCCGCAAATCTCTGCTTCTTCACAAACATTACCGACCGTAAGCATAGCGAAGAGAGACTTGCTGCGCTGTACCAAGAGACTGTCAGTATGAACCGTCTTATGCAAGGCAGAGAGGAGCGAATAATTGAGTTAAAAAAAGAGGTAAACATATTATCTCTACTACTTAACCAACAGATAAAATACAAAAGTGTAGAGAATCCGGAATGAATAAAATAGTCAACAATAATATGCAGGAGAGCAATAACAAAACTTGTCCGGTAAGCGGATTGCCAACCATTACACTGCCGCAATATAACAGGATTAATATAAAAGGGGATAACTTTATCTCTCTTCAAAAGATTGGAAATTCAATCGTTTATATGGTCTCTGAGCCCAATTCCAATCTTAAAAACCACGATCTTGACAGATTTAATAGTGTAGTAGAGAGATTTTGTTCTGATGCAGATGTACAAACGCCTTATGTACAAATCCGTAATCTTGGTGCAACAAAAGGGCGGGTACCATTTAGTGTAATGAAAAGGGAGATCCGCTATTTTTACGACAACCAGCAGACTTTGATTGGGTTGGTACTTCTAAACGGGCCTACATGGCTCAAACCATTCATTAGTCAGGGAATGCGCTATTTCAATCCTAAGTTCAGAATAGCCATAGCAGACAGCTATGCCGATGCAATTGAGGCTGCCCGTAAGATTCTTGAGGGGAAGATGGAAAATCCTTACAACACTTCCGCTGATGAAAAAGAGAAGGGGCTATATGTAACTGCAAAGGATCTTGAAGAGTTAAGTTATGCTTTTTCTGTTTTGCAGTTAGACGAAGAGGGAGATAACAGGGAGACAATAGTATCACCCGATAATCCCCTTGCATATCTCACCGAGTCGCTTGAGCTGGTAAGAAACGACATTATTGATCTAAGAGAGAATGAGAGACGGATTCAAAACGAAAGGCTAAAGGAGTCCGAGACAACTAAAAGGCAGATGTTAAGTATGCTCGAAGATGCTGATGCTTCCAGAGCTGCACTTATAAAAGAGGAGGAGTCAAAACGAATACTGCTCGAAAATATCTCTGTTGGTATAATGCTGGTTAATCCTACAACCCGGGTTATTGAAAGTGTAAACACTTTTGCTGCAAATATGATTGGAACATCGGCAGAGAATATCATCGGTAAGCGATGTCACTCATTTGTCTGTCCAACTATGGAGGAGAACTGTCCTGTATGCGATAAAAATCAGGAAGTAGACAATTCTGACCGTATTCTTTGTCGCTATGACGGTACAAGGATTCCTATTCTTAAAACGGTAAAGTTAATTGAGATAAAAGGGAGAGAGCTGTTACTTGAGAGTTTTATCGACATATCAGAAAGAAAGTTTTTCGAAGAGGAGCTGGCTAAACTATCGGAGCTCCAGCAGATTATTATGAATATGGCTTCAAAATACATTAATCTTAAAGTATCTGATATTGAAGCCGGTATTAACCTGTCTCTCGCCGAATTGAGCCAATTTGTTAACGCAGATAGGGGTTATATTTTTGAATATGACTGGAAAAGGGGTGAGTGCAACAACACATATGAGTGGTGCAACGTGGATGTTTCACCTCAGATTGACAATTTACAGGGAGTTCCAACTGATATGATCCCTTGGTGGGTTGAGAAACACCAGAAGGGCGAGCCATTGTCTATACCCGATGTTTTAGCACTGGACGAGAGTGATGGAGTTAGAGAGATTCTTGAACCTCAAGATGTTAAGAGCCTCCTAACTGTTCCGATGATGGATGGCGAAAACTGTATTGGGTTCATCGGATTTGATTCGGTTAGGTCGCATCACATCTATTCAAAAAAAGAGACAGATCTGCTTTTAGTATTTGCGCAGATGATTGTAAATGTGGGCAACAGAAAAAGATCGCATGATTTGATTGCTCATCAAGTTAATTCTCAAAAACTTATTACAGAAATCTCCTCCGACTTTGTGAGTGCCGACATCGGGAATATTGATATAAAAATAGACCGCATGCTAAACTTGGCGGGTAATTTTTTCGATGTGGACAGAAGCTACATTCTACTCATATCTGACGATAACCTCACTTTAAGCAATACACACGAATGGTGCAACAGTGAAATACTTCCCCAAAGCAATATCCTGAAAAATTTATTACTCGATTCGATCCCTTGGTGGAAAAAGCAGGGAGAGAGCCAGACTATCATTCATATACCGGATGTAGAAGAGATGCCGAAAGAGGCTGCTCCCGAAAAAGAGTTGCTTAAAGAGCAGGATATCAAATCATTGGTGTGTGTTCCTATCAAAGCAAATAACAAAACAATCGGGTTTTTAGGTTTTGATGCCGTTAAGGATAAAAAAGAGTGGGACGAAAATCAGATTGGGTTTCTTAATGTGCTTGCAAACACTGTAGCAGATGCTTTTACCAAAGTAAATACCGAAAAACAGCTTATAACAGCCAAAGATCAGGCCGAAGCTGCAAACCGTGCAAAATCGGAGTTTTTGGCAAGTATGAGCCATGAGATCCGCACACCTATGAACTCGATTCTCGGGTTTAGCGAAGTGTTGCTTAATACAACAGATAATCCGAAGCACAAAAGTTTCCTAAAAACAATACTTGACAGCGGTAAGACTCTACTACTTCTAATCAACGATATTCTGGACCTCTCAAAGATTGAAGCGGGACATATGGAGATCTCACCCGAACCTGCCGATCTGCGTGTAATAGCAAATGAAATAAAACAGCTCTTCACCGATAAAGCAAAGGAGAAGAATCTCGGTTTTATTGTAGAGGTCGATGATAACTTTCCCCAAACTGTAATCATTGACGAAATCAGGTTAAGACAAATACTCCTTAATCTTGCAGGAAACGCTATTAAGTTTACCCATGAGGGTTATGTTAAGATCTCAATAAGCTTGTTAAGTGATAAAAACGGAGTAGTTGATTTTGAAATATCTGTATATGATACCGGTATTGGAGTTGAGGCTAAAGACCAACAGAGAATTTTCGAATCCTTTACACAGCAATCTGGGCAGGATTCAAGACAGTATGGTGGTACAGGCCTGGGGCTCTCAATTACCAAACGTCTGTGCGAATTGATGAACGGAGAGATTGGTATTGAGAGTAAAAAGGGAGAGTATAGCCGTTTCTACGCCAGATTTTATGATATTAAATACAGTGACGATATAATCGAGAGTGACAATTTTTATACTTGGGATAATGACGATCTTGTTTTCAAAGGATCAAAAATACTCGTAGTTGACGATGTGCCGTATAATCGTAATCTGGTACTTGCATATCTCGAAGATTACAATCTTCAGCTCTTTGAGGCCGAGAATGGGGAGATGGCCGTGGAGCTTTGCAATGCATACGATTTCGATCTGGTTTTTATGGATATCAGGATGCCCGGAATGACCGGTTATGAAGCCACCGAAATCATAAAGAGCAGAGAAGAGACAGCTCATATACCTATAGTTGCATTAACTGCTTCGACTATGAAAAGTGACATTGACAGGTTAAATGCACTGTTTGACGGTTATCTTAGGAAACCTGTTCAAAAGAGATCTCTGATAAACGAAATCATAAAGTTTTTACCTTTTGAGAGCAGCGAAAAAGATTCAGAGATAACTAATGTTGAATCAAAAATGGATGAGACCGTCGAGAATTCAGAGATTAAGGCAGAGGTTAAAAAAATCTTCCGGGATAGATTCTACCTCGAGATTGAGAGTCAAACAAACAGTATGATAGTTGATAATCTTGAAGATCTCGCCGAGAACCTCTCTGACTTTGCCATACAACATAATGTGGGGCAATTATTACAAAAAACAAAAGAGCTCAAGGAGTCTATAGACTCTTTTGATATTGCACGAATCCAAAACTGTTTAAATTCAATTAATTCAACCTTTAACGATTAACCCTATCCGGATGAATCAAACAGAGAACAAAATGGCGAAAGATGTAATACTGGTCGTTGACGATCAACCCAATAATCTGAAGGTGATTGCCAGTGTGTTAGGTCGCGACTATTCGCTAAGTATAGCAAATAGTGGAGCTAATGCTCTAAAAATACTTGAAAACAACACTCCCGACCTTATACTTTTAGACATAATGATGCCTGAAATTGATGGTTTTGAGGTGTGTCGAAGAATCAAGGCAACCGAGCGTATCAGACACATTCCGGTGATATTTCTTACTGCAAAAAACGATATTGATGATGTCGTTAATGGTTTTCGCTGTGGTGCTGTTGACTATATTACAAAGCCGTTCAACTCCGTCGAAGTTAAAGTTAGGGTGCAAAATCACCTTAACCTCAAACACGCTCTTGATGAGCTGAAAATCACCAACACTAAACTACAGGAGCTAAACGCTACTAAAGATAAGTTCTTCTCTATTATTGCCCATGACCTAAGGAGCCCCTTCACCAGCATAATTGGATTTAGCGAGTTGCTTTATAATCAAATAGTTGAGAAAGATTATGAAAGCATTGAGCAATATGCAGGATTTATAAAACAATCCTCAAAGCAGGCGATGGATCTCTTGACCAATCTGCTCGAATGGGCACGTTCGCAAACCGATAAGATAGAGTACAACCCGGAAAAATTAAACCTGGTTAATCTGATTCAAGAGACTGCTCTGATGTTCGATCAGATTGCCTTACCAAAAAACATAACAATTAAAAGGATCCTTAATCAAGAGCTAGAGGTAGTGGCCGATAAGCATATGGTTGCAACCGTTTTGCGGAATCTGATTTCCAATGCAGTAAAATTTACTGCTACCGGAGGTGAGATCTCAATATCAGCACAAAAAGAGGGGGAGGAGATTATCGTTAAAGTAAGCGATAATGGTGTGGGAATCCCGCCGCAGCGTATTGATAAAGTATTTGAGATTGATAATAACAACTCAACTTTAGGCACTGCCAACGAAGAGGGCACCGGCCTTGGCTTAATACTTTGCAAGGTGTTTGTCGAGAAATCGGGCGGCCGGATTAAGGTAGAGAGTGAAGCGGGAAAAGGTTCAGTATTCTCATTCTCTGTTCCCGCCTGAGTCTCTTATCGGCATGTTGTTTTCAATTATGCGGTTATCATAGCAAGTCTCAAATACTCTTTTTCAAATAATTATACCTTTATGTTTCAAAACCAAATCTTATGAAAATCGATTTAACTGCTGTAGAGATAAAGCAGATAGAGGAAAAAGAGATAGAGCTGCTTACTAAATACAGAATGGCATATCTAACCGAGCTGCAGGGGGAGCAGTCATCTGATTATCAGATCAAACTCAGCAAGGAGCTTAATGCATTTTTTGAGCAGGCTATGGCGGAGCAGCGCTTCTTCGCCTTTATGGCGGTGTATAAGGGGGAGGTTGTCAGTTTTGGGGCTATGGTGGTAAAGAAGATTCCCGGAGATTTCAATAAACCTTTTTACTTAGAGGGCGATATATTGAATATGTACACCATCCCTAGGGCCAGAAGAAATGGTGTCTCTGCACTAATTCTAAAGCAGCTAATTGATGAAGCCGGTAAACGGGGTATAAGCAAAATATCTTTACATACCACAAAAGAGGGCGAAAAGCTATATCGAAATTTTGGGTTTAGCGAGCCTATCTACCCTGTTTTAGAGCTGTGTAATAACGCATTAAATAGTTAGACCGGCTTTGTTCCCTTTAAAATGTGTGAATTATGCAACTTTTAAAAGAAGTTGTGTAAAGAGTTATTTATGGTTGTTAGTCATATTTGTTTTATAAGAATCATAGATTAAAAAAAAATATTATG
>CAYGGD010000098.1:0-7063 GCA_964349315.1 uncultured Muribaculaceae bacterium | reverse complement strand
CGATATGACAAAACTGAGCGTAAATATAAACAAATTTGCCACACTACGGAATGCAAGGGGTGGCAACCTTCCCGATTTAATAAAGGCGGCCCTCGATTGCGAAAGATTTGGTGCAGAGGGAATAACTGTGCATCCCCGACCCGATCAAAGACACATCAGATACCAGGATGTAAGGAATCTTAAACCCATTTTAACAACAGAATTCAATATTGAAGGGAACCCGATAGACTCTTTTATTAAACTTGTTATCGAAAACCGCCCTGCTCAGGTAACTCTGGTTCCTGATTCACACGATGCAATAACCTCAAATTGCGGATGGGATACAATTAAACACAAGCAATTTCTCAAAGAGGTGAATTCCATTTTTGCAGCCGAAGGCATTAGAACATCAATATTTGTCGATCCCGATCCCGAAATGGTAAAAAATGCTGCCGACACCGGCTGTGACAGAATAGAGCTCTACACCGAAGATTACGCTAAAGAGTACTCCACAGGAGAGCGTGAGAAAGCAATAGAGCCATATATAGTAGCTGCTGAGGCCGCCGCTCAGATGGGTCTGGGTCTTAACGCAGGTCACGATCTGAGTCTCGAAAATCTTAGTTATTTTTATAAATCTATTCCGTCATTACTAGAGGTTTCTATAGGGCATGCACTAATATGCGATGCCATTTATTTAGGGCTCGAAAACACCATCCAGAGCTATCTTAGGCAGTTAAAAAATTATTAGTTATATTTGTTGTTTAATATTAAAAAATCGAGATGAAAAACGCATCAATTATCACAAACATTGTTCTTGCAGTTGCTGTTGCAGTACTGTTCGTATTACATTTTTCTTCAAAACCTGCACCCTCCGGAAATGTCGAAGCTGCCGAAGGCACAGCATCAGATTTCTCAGGCATTGTTTACATTCAGATAGATTCTTTAGTAGGCCAGTACGACATGTTTAACGACCTTATGTCGGAATTTGAAAACAAGGCACAAACTGTTCAAAACGATCTTAACAGGAGAGGCAGAGCTTTTGAAAATGACTTCAGAGATTTTCAGCAGAAGGTACAAAGAGGGCTGATTACAAGATCCCAGGCCGAATCTCAGCAACAACAACTGGCACTGAGAGAACAGGAACTCCAAAATTTTGCTCAGCAAAAGCAAATGGAGATGTCCGAAGAAGAGGCCGTTCTGTACAGAAGAGTATTCGATGCGTTGGACACATATCTCGAGAAGCTTAATCAAGAGAAAAAATACTCTCTGATAATCAGCACATCTGCAGCTACCAACACCATATTGAAAGGTGACAAAGCGCTTGATATCACGTCTACTGTTGTTGCCGCAATGAATGACGAGTATATCAAGGAAAAATCGAGGAGATAGATAACTTAAGTTTGGGTGAAAATAGCTATCCTATCATGTTTCTACCCCTACCGAGGAGGCATTGCCCAGTTCAATGCAAACATATATAACCAGCTGGGCAAGTCACACCAGGTAAAGGCGTTTAATTTTAAACGGCAATACCCCTCTTTGCTTTTTCCGGGAAAAACACAGTATGTTACGGATGACGACAACGCTGTCCAAGTAGAAAGCACTCCCCTCCTCGACTCTGTGAATCCTCTCTCCTACATAACCACAGCCCGCATAATCCGGGAATGGGACCCTGATTTGCTTCTGATGAGATACTGGAACTCTTTTTTCGCTCCTTCACAAGGGTATGTAGCACGAAATCAAAATAAAAGAACCAAAATAATCTCAATAGCCGACAATATAATACCTCATGAAAGGCGTTTTTTTGACACTCCCTTTACCAGGTATTATCTCTCGGCAATGGACGGAGTTATTGTGATGTCGGAGTCGGTAAAAGAGGATCTTTTAAATCTCAAGCCCGGGATAAAAAACATAGTACTCCCCCACCCGATTTATAACCACTTCGGCGAAAAAAGAGATAAAGAGGAGGCAATTGAACAGCTGGGTCTTTTAAAAGGGTTTAAAAACCTTCTTTTTTTCGGACTTATACGTGAATACAAAGGGCTGGATATCCTTATTGATGCTCTCTCCCACCTGGACAACACTTATCAGCTAATCATTGCTGGAGAACCCTACGGTGATTTTGAACCTTACCAGGAACAAATCGATAATTCTCCGGCAAAGGAAAGGATTAAACTTTTTAACCGATACATCCCCGATTCTGAGGTGCCTCTTTTTTTCTCGTCAGCCGATTTGGTTGTTCTTCCTTACAGATCTGCAACTCAAAGCGGGATAAGTGCCATATGCTACAACTTCGAAATTCCAATGGTTACTACCGATGTAGGTGGGTTAAAAGAGTCCGTGGGCGAACGCGGTACGGGAATTGTTGTTGACAAACCTGATGGCAGAGAAATTGCACGAGGGATTAACTCATTTTTCACAGAAGGGAAAAAAGAATCATATATAAATAACATAATTAAGGAGAGAGAAGCTTTATCGTGGGAGACCTTTACCCAAAAGCTTATCCACTTTTACAAAACATTATAAATAATACAATGCAGGCAATTACTAGAACAGAATTTGACTTTCCCGGACAAACCGGGAAATACACAGGCAAAGTACGAGATGTATACTCCATAGGAGAAGATTACCTGGTTATGATAGCTACCGACAGAATATCTGCATTTGATGTGGTTCTGCCTAAAGGAATTCCATATAAAGGCCAGGTACTAAATCAGATAGCGGCAAAGTTTCTGGATGATACATCGGACATTGTACCAAACTGGAAAATTGCATCGCCCGACCCTGTTGTAACAGTAGGGCATAAATGCAAACCAATGCCTGTTGAGATGATTGTAAGAGCTTATTTAACAGGAAGCTCGTGGAGAAGCTACAAACTGGGAGCCCGCTCAATATGTGGTGTTTCTATTCCCGATGGGATGAAAGAGCATCAGAAATTTGAGACCCCGATACTTACCCCTACCACAAAAGCAGAACAGGGGGCCCATGACGAAGATATCACCAGAGAAGAGATTATTTCCAAAGAACTAGTCAGTGAAAGTGACTATAAAAAAATGGAAGAGTACTCTCTGGCTCTTTTCGAGAGAGGAACCAAAACAGCGATGGAAAGAGGGCTCATACTTGTAGATACAAAATATGAATTCGGAAAAAAGGGTGATGACATCTTCCTGATAGACGAAATTCACACACCCGACTCTTCAAGGTATTTTTATTCTGACAGCTATCAGGAATTATTTGACAAAGGACTTCCTCAAAGACAGCTTTCAAAGGAGTTTGTCAGAGAGTGGCTTATGGATAATAATTTTCAGGGCAAAGACGGAGAGAGAGTACCTGAGATGACACCGGAGATTGTTACTTCTATATCTGAAAGATACATAGAGCTATACGAACAAATCACCGGCATCTCATTTCAAAAAGCCCTTTACAATAAGGATATTTACGAAAGAATAGACTCCAATGTCAGAAATATGCTTGCAAGATTATGAGAATTCTTAAAATAATATGTTTATCACTGGTTCTCTCTCTTTCTACCGGATGCTATGCTCAGTACGCACCCGTCAAGGTGGAAATTTCCGGCGAAACAGTTAAAATCAGAGGAGAACTATATTATCTTCACAGAGTAGAAAAAAGGCAAACAATATATTCAATAGCAAAACGATATGGTACCGATGCCGAGACTCTAACCAAAGACAATCCTTCAATTGCTGCCGGCCTTAAAGAGGGACAGGTTCTGTATATTAAAGCCGGCAATATTCCCGAAGAGGAACCGGAAGAGAAGATTCCTGTACAAATTGTTATTCCGGAGTCCAAATCAGAGACTATAGCCAAGCTAGATGGTGAATATCAGGCAGAACACACTGTAAGGTGGTTTGAATCACTTTCTGCAATAGCAAGAAGGTACAATGTAACCGAGCAAGAGATTGCGCTATTCAACTCACTTAAAGACAATAAGATAGAAACAAGACAACGGCTCTTTATCCCCTATCCCGGAACTGTGGATACTTCCGTTGCAATTGTCGAAGAAGAGGTTTTGCCGGATAAAACTATCTATCCTCCCACATACACTGAAAAAGAGCCGGATGCTAAAAGAGAAGAAATTATAAGGCCCAGGTCGGTTACAACATCTCTTATACTCCCTCTTACAGGAGTGTCAGACACAACATCGTCGGAGAGAAGAGGTTTTATCGAATTTTATCAGGGATTTCTGATGGCTCTTGAGGAGATAAAAAATGATAATCCCGGTATAAGCATTAACCTGAATGTAATTGATAGTGATATTTATCCTACAAGTGAGCAACTGATAAGATCGTCTCTTTACAACAACAGCAACTTAATAATCGGTCCTGTTTTTGGCAATCAGATAGAGCCGGTACTTCAGTTTGCACAACTAAACAACTCGTACGTAATTTCGCCGGTCGATCCGGAAAGCGAAAAATTCGCAAAGGATTACGCCAACTTTTTTCAGGTTAGTACTCCGGTTTGGTATCAGCAACGAGGGATACTTACGACTCTGAATGTTTTTACCGAAGTGGCTCTGGTTTTTGAAGAGGGCACTAACAATTCAGCACTGGTGTCTACTACAAGAGAGATTCTGGATGCAAACGGAATCAGGTATAATACTCTTTCATACAACATACTGAGAGGCAGAGCTATTTTGCCGGAGATAACTGCGTTGCTTCATCAGGATAAGGTTAATCATGTTATAGTTGCATCTGATTCAGAAGCATTTGTCTTTGATGTTCTTCGAAATCTCAATCTACTACACTCAAGAAATAATTTTAAAATTAATGTATACGGAACACCCAGATGGAGAGACTTTGAGAGTGTTGATATAGAGTATTATCATCAGATGAATCTTAGTATTTCTATGCAATATCACATAGATTACAACAGAGAGAACATTAGGGAATTTGTATCAAAATTTCGGGCTATGTACAAATCCGAACCATCACCCTACGCATTTCAGGGATATGATGTAGCAAGCTACTTTTTAGCACAATATCTCAACTACGGTGATCACTTTTTGAAAAATGCTCACCTTTACAGACGGGAGTTGCTGCAATCAGACTATAACTTTGTAAGAAGAGATGGCGAAAAAGGTTTTGTAAACAGTGCAATAAGAAGGGTGATTTTCCGCCCCGACTACTCAACAGTTAATTACAGAAGTTTTTTCCGCTAACCACTCTCTTTGGTTATTATTTAAAATGGGTGACAGACTATCATAAACTCTTTTGTGATAATCGTTCAGCCATTTGATTTGTTCTAATCCGAGACGGGATTTGTTTAGTGCTGTTTTGTCTATAGGAATTAGGGTCAGAGTTTCGAACTGGTAGAAATCTGCAAACTTATTTGAGATCCACTCTGCACACAACAGTATGTTTTCTACCCTGATACCGTAATGCCCCTCCTCGTAAATTGCCGGTTCATTCGAAATAACCATTCCGGGAACCAACGCAACTGGATTTTCCTCCATTCTTATGCTCTGAGGACCTTCGTGAACACATAAATTATGCCCAATACCATGACCTGTACCATGTCTGTACAACTTTCCCTCTAGGCAAACAGCACCTCTTGCCAGAAAATCAAGCGACGCACCTCTGGTTCCCTTGGGGAATTTTGCCATACTCAGGTTTATCATACCCTTAACAACCGCAGTGTAATCGTTCTTTTGTTCTTCTGATAAGTTGCCAATCGCAAAAGTTCTTGTTGTATCTGTTGTCCCGTAGGGATAGTGAGCACCAGTATCTGCCAACAGAAAATTGTTGTTTTGAATAAATGCAGGTTCACCCGAAAAAGGAGAATAATGAGGTAACGCACCATTTGCTCCAAATGCAATAATAGGAGAAAAACTCTCTCCCATATAGTCGGGATCTTCACCTCTGAACTCAATTATTTTTTTAGCCAGATCGGTTTCAGAAATCATTTCTCCTTTTTTAATACTCTCCTCCAAACAGATCCAGAACTTCACCCAGCTCACAGCATCTTTTATCATTGATTTCCTAAACCCCTCGACTTCGACCTTGTTTTTAACGGCCTTGATAGAGGCAATAACTCCACCCGGAATGGGGTCCTCACGATACAAGTCACAGCCGGTAACCGAGCTCTCAAATACCTTAACCGAGGTTTTAGCAGGATAGTAAATTCGTGTGTATGACGAATCGAAGTTTTTTATATACTCATCAAAATATGCGTAATCAAACACCTCTATCCCACTCTCCTTAATTTTATCTGATACATTTTTTTGCAGTGAACCGGCAGAGACAAAAAGATAAATTTTTTCACCTGTAAAAGCAGCATAACTGTATGGCAACGGGTTGTAGGGAATATCCTCTCCCCTGATATTACAAAGCCAGCAAATATCGTCACAGCTACTGATGATATATAAAAACTTGTCATTATAAGCGAGGGTGTCACAAACAGCTCTCAGTTTTTCGGAAGGAGATGCCCCAGAAATATCCGCAGGTACCACCCGTATAGTATTATATGTGAGAGCTGACCGGTTAGTCCACACATCAGAAAAGGGATCGTCGTAAATTTTAATTACATAATCAGGCAAACTCTCTGCAAGTTGATCAAACTCTTTTACCGAAAAGAGACTTCCGTCAAGGCCAACTGCCGATCCTTTTGGCAAAACAATACTGAGCCACTCCGGAATTGAAGGCGTCCCCGGAGTATTTAAACGCATTAAAGAGACCGGCGAACCTAAAAGCTCTTTTTCTGCTTGCACAAAGTATCTGGAATCTGTCCACATTGCACTTTCATAGATGGTAACAACCGCTGTTCCGGCAGAACCGGTAAAACCGGTAATCCACTCCCGCGATGAATAGTACTTTTGGAAATACTCACCAAAATGAGGGTCTCCCGAAGGGACAATAAACGCCTCTGCACCAATTGCTTTAAGTTTATTTCTGAAACGGTCGAGACGTGTTGAAATATCTTCCATAAATAGTAATTGTTTAAACAAATGTAAAAATAAGAGAATTGTTTATCATTAAATAATAATTATTTTTGTAAAAAACAACCTATAATTATTAAAGTATGGAAAAGAGCATTAAAGGAACCCGAACTGAACAAAATCTCTTAAAAG
>CAYGGD010000097.1:0-7065 GCA_964349315.1 uncultured Muribaculaceae bacterium | reverse complement strand
TCAATTGATGCCATTACTTGAACTTGACAAGGTTGATATATTTTAAAAACAGATTTCGATATAGTTTTATTGCTCTGCTTTTTCACGGCATTTAAAGAATTACTTTTAAATAAAAATGCTTTGCAGAACTTATTGTGCCTCTTGCATAGGTATAGAGGCAATAACTGTAACAATTGAAGTTGATGTTTCACAGGGGATTAGTTTTTTTCTGGTTGGTTTGCCAGATAGTGCTGTGAGAGAGAGCCAGCAGCGAATATCCACCGCCCTTAGCACAATAGGGGCAAGAATACCGGGCAAAAAAATTGTAATTAACATGGCTCCGGCCGATTTTAAAAAGGAGGGTTCGTCGTATGATCTTGCAATAGCCGTGGGAATTCTGGCTGCATCAGGGCAGTATTATTTCCCAAGACTGAGCTCTTTTATAATAATGGGAGAACTGGCGCTGGATGGTTCACTAAGGGCTGTACCAGGCTGTTTGCCGGTAGCTATCCATGCTAAAAAAGAGGCATTTGAAGGATGTATTTTCCCTGTAGAGTCGGCTTACGAGGCGGCAGAAACGGAGGGGATAGATATTTATGCAGCTCACAGCATTGCAGAGGTGGTTGCAATATTACAAGGTAACGAGAGATTCGATCCCGTTAAACCAGCTGATTATTGTTCAATGCCCTTGAATGCGGCAATTACCGATTTTTCGGAGATTAAAGGGCAGGAGCATGTTAAAAGAGGGTTGGAAATTGCAGCCAGCGGCGGACACAATATATTAATCAGCGGCCCCCCGGGAACAGGCAAAAGTATGATGGCAAGGGCTCTTGCCGGGATATTACCACCTATGACAAAAGAGGAGTCAATTGAGACAACAATGATTTATTCCGTTGCCGGAGTAAGCCGGGCTGAGCCGGGGCTGATAAGGGAGAGGCCATTCCGTGCACCTCATCACACTTGCTCTATGGTTTCTATGGCCGGAGGAGGGCCAAGAGCTTTGCCCGGAGAGATATCTCTGGCCCATAACGGTGTGTTGTATCTGGACGAAATTCCTGAGTATAGCCGGTCTGTTTTGGAGTTGTTGCGTCAGCCGATGGAGCAACGGCTTATATCTATATCCAGAGCAAGATACAAAGTTGAGTATCCTTGTAGTTTTATGCTGGTTGCCTCAATGAATCCATGCCCTTGTGGTTATCTGGGAACTGCGGGAGACCGATGCAGCTGTGCCCCGCATACTGTTTTAAAATACCGCTCGCGATTATCCGGCCCTCTTTTGGACAGAATTGACCTGCATATAGAGGCAGGTGCTGTGCCCCCATCTTTACTGGTTTCTGATGCAAAGTCAGAGAGCACTGCAGATATCAGTGCAAGGGTAAGGGAGTCGAAGCTGTTTATGAGAGAGAGAATGGCATCTTTTAACAGAGAAAAATATCTCAGTTTGGGCGAGTCGCAAAAGAGACTACTTGCCGATGTTGTTAAAAAGTTTCACTTGTCGGCAAGAGCATACACCAGAATACTTAAAGTTTCGCGGACAATTGCCGATATGGATAAATGTAATTATATATCTTTGAGTCATATTTGTGAAGCTGTTCAGTACCGTAGCTTCGAAAGCAAAGAAATTTATGAATAATATAGTAATTGACTCTCTTGATAAGCTTGAAACTGCTGCTGCAAGCTTTTTGAAGAAAAAGGGGGCAGGAAACATTATAGCCCTATACGGAGCAATGGGGTCGGGAAAAACAACCCTTACCAAGGCAATATGTGCTGCATTAGGAGTTGTTGAAGATGTTGGCAGCCCTACCTTTACCATTGTTAATGAGTATCTTGCGGCTAATGGGGAGTCGCTGTATCATTTCGATTTTTACAGGATTAAGAGTGTAGCCGAGGCCCTTGATACCGGAATAGAAGAGTATCTGGAGAGTGGTTCACTTTGTATTATAGAATGGCCCGAAAAAATTGAACAGATACTGCCCGATGATACTATCAAAGTTCAGATATCTGTTCAAGATGACGGTAAAAGAGTACTTACCTTTTAGTTTTCGGGATATAGCAGGTAAGGTCTTCTCTGTATTTTAAATTTTTCTACATCATCTGCCCATGTTGCTTTTATTTCGGCCGCAGATTTTCCTTGTTTTATCATTCTTCTGATGTAATCTCTTCCAGATAGCAACTCAAAGAAAGAGCGGAAGAAATGGTCGTCAAGATTAAGGTTATTGTAGGCGTCAATTACATACTCCAGATTAATCCCGGCTTTGTTAATCTCTTCGATTGATGGAGATTCGCTAAGGTCTACTCCGTAACATTCGCGGTTGAGTTGAGGTGGGTTTTTTGCACCAGGCACACTGCGGGGAGTAAACTTAAAGTCGTAACCCTTCATGTTAGGGTGTCCGTAAATTTGGAATGGTTTGTCGGTTCCTCTGCCGAGACTCACCGGGGTTGCTTCGAAATAACATATTGATGGATAGAGATAGATAGCTCTCATATTTGGCAGGTTTGGCGATGGTGGAACAGGCAGTTCGTACAATGTTGCATGAGTGTAGTTTTTACATTTAATAACTGTTACATCGCACTGAATGCCGTTTTCGAGCCATTTCTCTCCATTTATCATGTTGGCCAGTTCTCCGAGGGTCATCCCGTGAACGGTTGGGATAGGGAGCCATCCTACGGCAGAACGGTATCTCATATCCAGAATAGGACCATCTACATAAAACCCTAGTGGGTTAGGTCTGTCAAGAACAATCATCTTTACATTGTTTTCGGCACATGCCTCCATCATTTTTGCCATAGTTGTGAGGTAGGTGTAATACCTTAAACCAACATCTTGAAGGTCGAACAGCAGTACATCTATTCTTTTCATAAGATCTGCCGATGGTTTCCCGGTGTTTCCGTCGTAAAGAGACTCAATTGGAATACCGGTTTTTTTGTCAACCGAACTTGCTACATGTTCTCCGGCATCGGCATCACCTCTGAATCCGTGTTCCGGTGAGAGTATTGCTACTATGTTTACTTTAAGGGATACCAGAGAGTCTACCAGATGGGTGTTGCCGATAATTCCGGTTTGGTTTGTTAGTACAGCCACTCTTTTACCCTTTAAAAGAGGAAGGTACTCGCTCACCTGCTCGGCTCCTGTGATAACATTTCCGGCAAATGCTCCGATTGCAAGTGATATCGAAACTGCAAGCGTAATAAGTCTTTTTGTCATAACTTGTGTATGGGTTAGTTAATAATTATCTTTCGTACCGCATAAAAATAGTGAAAAAAGCCAATACTTATACGACTTCGATAGTGTAATCGCCACTCTTATGTTGTAAGTATCCGATACAGATTGGTGAAAAACCCAACTTTTCAGAGAGTTGTATCATCTTGTCAACTCCATTGGGCTCAATAGCAATTAGGAGTCCTCCGCTGGTTTGTGGATCGCATAAAAGTGCTTTTTGATCGTTGCTCATCGGAGAGATTTTTGTTCCGTAGCTTGCAAAGTTTCTGTTGGTACCACCGGGGATGCACTCATTTTTAATATAAAAGTCACTCCCTTTAATTCTTGGAACCTTGTTGTATTCGATAATTGCATTTAATCCGCTGCCCTCGGCCATTTCCAGGGCGTGTCCCAGTAGTCCGAAGCCGGTAACGTCTGTAATTGATTTAACTTCAGGAATAGTTGCAAGAGCCATCCCGGGTGTGTTAAGAGTGGTCATTAATGAGAGAGCCTCTTTCTGATCTTCTTTTTTGGCGATGCCAAATTTTTCCGCAGTGGTTACCAACCCTATCCCCAAAGGCTTTGTTAAAAAGAGGAGAGATCCGGCTGTAGCATCGGTGTTTTTGCGGATTATATGCTTGTCGGCTATTCCGGTTACTGCAAGGCCGAAAATGGGGTCGGCACTGTTAATGCTGTGGCCTCCGGCAAGAGGGATCTCGGCATTGTCACAAACCTCCCGGGCTCCGTCCATCACTTTTGCAGCTGTCTCTGCAGGCAGTTTGTCCAAAGGCCATCCCAGTATTGCAATTGCCATTATTGGTTTCCCTCCCATGGCGTATATGTCGGAGATTGCATTTGTAGCAGAAATCCTCCCAAAGTCGAAAGGGTCGTCAACAATAGGGGTAAAAAAGTCTGTTGTACTTATAACTACTTTATTATCTCCAATTTCATAAACGGCTGCATCGTCACGGGTGCTATTGCCAACAAGCAGCTTTTCAAAAACTTTTTGTGATTTGGTGTTGTGGAGAATTTGTTCGAGATCTTTGGGTGCTATTTTACAACCACAACCTGCCCCGGGGCTGAATTGCGTTAATCTTATCTTGTTCATAAAGAGTTAAAGATTTATGATTTTTGTACTGTTGTGCTGGATATCTATTATATCAATCATTGTACCTACTGTTCCGGTAACGGTTTTGTCTATTAGCCCATAAAAGAGAAGACATGTTTTGCATATGATAATTTTGGTACCCTTTTGCTCCAGTGCCTTTAGCTCGTCGGCAACAGGTGAGTGCTGGCAGGCGAACTTCACCGCGTCTGCATAAATACATATGTACGCCGGAACCCTCTCCTCCTGAGACAGGAGCGAAAGGAAATTCTTTAAAAGCTTGTGTGTCAGCTCAGGGTCTCCTTCGCCCATTCCGTTACGGGATATCATAATTGATATCTTACTGTTAATTTGTGCTTCTCTCATATGGTGTCAGCCAATTGGATAAGTGATTTGATTGTTTGAGAAATTTCTGTATTACTGAATGTTATCTTTGGCAGCGAATTTAATTTATCGCTGTATCTTGTTTCGAGCTGGTTAGAGTAGGCCTTGTCGTAGTAGGTAAGGCAAATCTCGGCAGCCAGTTTCAGATTGCCCTTATCGCATGCTTCAATTGCCATTTTACAGTTGTCGTATCCTAATCGTTTCTCTATTTTTTTTATTGAGTGTTTCAAATGATCGACAGGGGAGTTACCGTAGTCGTTGAGGAGTCTTTGAAGCCTCTGGTTAAAAGGAGCTTCTATAACGATAATCGGAGACAACCTCATTTGTCCGAAAAACTCTTCAGGAATAAATACCCTTCCGACATTATGGCTCTCATCTTCTACCCATATTGTTTGAGAACGGTTGAGTCTGCTTAGTTGATAATAGAGGTTGTTTTCAAACATTTCGTTTGATGGTTGATCGGGTTGGCCTATAGCTCCAAAGGCCGATCCCTTGTGATTTGCAATTGCCTCAAGATCTACAACCTGACTGTTGTTGTTTTTCAGATGTTGAAGCAATTCGGTTTTTCCGGACCCGGTGTATCCGCCCATGACTATCAGCTTATATGGCTTTGCAAGCTCTGCCCTTATGCAGCTGCGGTAGCTTTTGTAGCCGCCTTCGAGTAAAAGACAGTTTATTCCCAGTGTTTCGAGCAGCCAGGCCATAGAGGAGCTTCGCATACCTCCCCTCCAGCAGTAAAGGAGTAAATAATCACTTTTTAGAGATAGTGCAAACTTTGCAAAAGAGGAGAGTTTGGGGCCTGCTATCTCAAGCCCTTTTGTAACGGCCTTTACTTTTCCCGATTTTTTATAGATAGTGCCTATAATGGCCCTCTCTTCGTTAGAGAAAAGAGGTAAAGCAAGAGCCCCGGGAATATGAGCGTTATCATATTCTCCCGGGGATCTGACATCAATAACCGGATATTTTGCTGAGAGTTGCAGGAACTCTTGTGCTTGAATAACTTGGGGCATTTAGAAATTAAACCTAAGTCCGATTGATGGTAGCAGAGCTGTAGATTTATAATTGCCGGTAAACGCCGGTAGTGGTGCTGCCTGAGGCATTGAGCCGGTTGTGTTTTGGCCGTTCAGGTATTGCAACCCAAGATCCAGTGCAAATTTTTGCGATGGTGCAAATGTAAGCCCGGCAGTTAAGCTTGGCTTGTTGGCTCCCGGAGTTTCAGGGCTGTAAAGCATTTTATCGACAGGAGTTGTGTCGTAAATAAAGCCGGCTCTAAGAGTAAGCTTTTCTGAAGCGTAGTACTCTCCACCTATACGGTAAATCATTGAGTTAGAGAAGTTTTTATGCTGAGAAGATGTAAGGGGAGGGTTTTCGAAATTGATTACCAGATAGTCATACGCTTTCCAACCTACATATTGAAGTTCTGCTGATAGCAGCCAGTCGCCCGAAGGTTTGTAAGATGCGCCTATTTGCAAATTTGAAGGGATTGGCAGTTCTGCAGCAAAAGTACCACTAGCCTTAAATGCTTCAGCAATATTTGGATTATAAAGCGGATTGGGCTGCTCTGGTGTTATGAAGGGAGTTGTTAAGGTTGAAAAGAGAGTTGCCAGCTCGGGGCTTCCGTAGCTTAAAGTCGCTTTACCCTCTTCAAGGGTCATCATAACCTTCGAACGGTATGATACTCCAAATGTCCACTGATTGTTTGGTGTAAACATAACACCGACATTAAAGCCGTATGTAATTTTAGAGTCCCCTTGTAGGTTTGCATTAAGGGTCGATATATTGTTGGTGTTTGAAATAATGTCCTTAAATGCCTGAGGAACCTGAGGGTGCTGCAGGTAAGGAGAGAGCGCTCCGATTGGTAAAAGACCTTTGTTGAGTTCAAAACTACCGAAGTTGGCCATTACACCCGCTCCGATGCTCCATTGGTCGTTAATTTTAAAAGAGATGGTTGGCTGAACTGAGAATGCCTGCAAAGATATATCCTGCACAAAATGTGTTCCGCTCCAGTTGTCGGGCCAAACAAGACTGTTACCTGCCGGGTTGGAGATACTTACTCCTGCAAAAAATTTGTCGGATATTCTGAAGCCGGCATAACCGAATATGGGTGTTCCGAGTGGGTTATCGGTTTCTGCAGTGTAACTGCCCGATGTAAACTTTACTTTAGACTTGATTCCGGTTATACCAAACGAGATGTCTGCGTTTCCTTTCATGAATGAAAGACCTGCGGGGTTAAATACCATGTTTTCGGAGCCAAGTCGCAGGGCGGTACCCATATGTGCCATTCCAATTTGTCTGGCGCTTTGAGTATTAAGCTGATATCCCTCTGCCATAAGGCCTAGGGTAAAAAGATTAGCTAAAAGAAATAGTGTGATTTTTTTTATGTGCATAGCTTTTAGAT
>CAYGGD010000096.1:0-7105 GCA_964349315.1 uncultured Muribaculaceae bacterium | reverse complement strand
TTCCAAAACCACATCTGCCTCCATGTTGGCAACTACTCCTACTCTGGGAGCCAAAGGCGGATTGTCAACAGCAACCTCACTGGTACTATCACCGCAAACAATAAGATTTCCGGAACGCACTATATTTAGGGTATCCAGATTTCCCCATCCCGCCATACCTGAAGCAGCCACCAGAGGAACCGACGGGGAGTGGGTAACCATATACTCTATCAGCAGATACTTTTGTTCAGCGTCATCAAATGCCTCCACAACCACATCACACATAGAAAACAGAAGAGGTATATTCTGCGGAGTTACTCTTGTGTCGTGAATCTGCAATATTGCCCAGGGATTAATTTTTAGCAGGTTATCCCTTAAAGCGTCAACTTTTTTCATCCCTATCTGATTGTAAAAGTAAAATTGACGGTTAAGATTTGGTTCTGCCACAACATCATAATCGGCCACAATTAGTTTTCCCACACCGCATCTTATTAAGGCAGCAGCGCAATTCGATCCAAGTCCGCCTGCACCAGCTATTCCTACTGTCTTATTTGATAAATGAGCTTTTATTTGGTTAAAAGATGGCATCCTAAAGGTTGTTAGAGTATCATTTTTTTGTAAATTTACCAATTCTATTGAAAAATTAAAAAGCATAACTGATGAATATTCGGGAAATGAAAGAAAACAGAAAGATTATCGCCTCTTTTCCATATAATTGGAAGGCTATGGACAAAGGGTACAGTGATGTCAGCTTGTATGTTAATGTAGGAACCGGAAAAATTGAGGTACGGGATGTTGCTCCTGAAACAAAAGAAAAGTTTATCGGCGGAAAAGGATACGGACTGCGTATGCTTTGGGATGCCGTTAAACCGACAACAAAATGGAGTGACCCGGAAAACGAAATCGTTATTTCTGGAGGTCCGTGCTGCGGTGTAACTCAGTATTCAGGATCGGGTAAATCCATTGTTGTTGCCATTTCACCTCAAACAGAAAAAATTATCGACAGCAATGTCGGCGGACACTTTGGTCCTCATCTTAAAATTGCCGGCTTCGACGCTCTGGAGCTTCAGGGGATTTCTCAAAAAGATGTTGTTGTGTTTATTGATGGAGTAAATCATGTTGTCGAAATTTTTGAAGCACCAGAAGGACTCAGTTACGATTCACATCTGCTGGGAGAGGAGTTGCACGAAATTTTTTCGGACAGCGAAAAAGATAAAATTAATGTCTCTGTTGTCTCCTCGGGTAAAGCTGCTGAGAACTCTCTAATCGGAATGCTTAACTTCACCTTTTACGACACTAAAAGAGGTAAGGTTCGTCTTAAGCAGGCAGGCAGGGGAGGCATCGGCACTCTTATGCGATATAAAAATATACGGGCTATTGTTGCCAAAGTTCCAAAGGTTTCCGGCAATTTCAACAATGCAGATAAAACTGAGCCAATTCTTGAGAGAGGCAGGCGCTTTAACAAAGAGATGCGCGAGCTTGACGACATCCAGTGTCAAATGAGAAAAGTAGGTACGGCTCATCTTATGGGTGTTCTTGAAAAATACGATATACTTCCTGTAATGAACTTTAAGTACGGCGACCACAAAGATTGCCCGAAAATTGACATGGAAGTTTGGAAAAAATATTTTACACAAGGGGTTCCCGATGGATGTTGGATTGGCTGTAATATGTCCTGTGCCAAAGGAGTAGACGATTTTGAACTCCGCACAGGGCCATATAAAGGTTCCAAAGTAATTGTAGATGGTCCCGAGTATGAAAACGCTGCCGGATTAGGATCAAATCTCGCAATTTTTGATCCTCTCGCTGTAATTGAACAAAATTTCTACTGCGACACCTACGGAGTTTGTACAATTACCTGGGGTAATATAGTTGGCTTTTTGATGGAGTGCTGGGAAAATGGAGTTCTTAACGCCGACAAAACAGGCGGAATTGACCTTACATGGGGCAACGCAGACGCTTCTCTGGAGTTACTCCACCAAATGGCAAGAGGTGAGGGCTTTGGAGTAACTGCCGGTTTAGGAGTAAAGCGCCTGAAAGAGATGTTTATAGAAAAGGGTTGGGGCGACCCTCAGTTTCTGGAAGATATCGCAATGGAAAACAAGGGTCTCGAATACTCAATGTACCTCTCAAAAGAGTCTCTGGCTCAGCAGGGCGGATATGCAATGACAAACAAGGGTCCACAGCACGACGAAGCATGGCTTATCTTTATGGATATGGTTAACAACGCAATTCCGTCGTTCGAAGACAAAGCTGAGGCACTGCACTATTTCCCATATTTCAGAACATGGTTTGGTCTTGCCGGCTTCTGTAAACTTTGCTGGAACGATATAGAACCCGCTGACAATGCAGAACAGCCGGAACCTAACAAAGTGCCTGAGCATGTAGATAATTATGTTACTGTTTTTAAGGCGGTAACCGGAAGAGAGTTTGACAAGGAGGAGATGATTAAAATGTCTGAAAGGGTTTACAATTTCCAAAAGATATTTAATATCAGGCTTGGTTTTGGAACGAGGGAGTTTGACAAGCAGCCATATCGTGCAGCAGGCCCTGTTACAAAAGAGGAATTTATAAGCAGAGAGGAGAGATACGACAAACAGATTGCCGAACTTCTTAATATGGATCCTTCAAAAATGTCGGTTGAAGAAAAAATGGATAAACTTCGCAGCTATCGTGAAGATCAATACGAAAAACTACTGGATGCTGTTTACCTCAGAAGGGGCTGGAACAGCAACGGAGTTCCTAAAATAGAACATCTCAAGGCAATTGGAATGGATCTGCCTGAGCTTGTGCAAGTAGTATCACCATTGCAATAAAAACAAAGTGTATAAGAGTATGAAATTTAAAAATATTAACAGATTTAATTACTCCATATTACTCACTGCTTTTGTGGTGGTGAGTTTGAGTATTTTTGGATGTAAAGAGAGAGATACCGAGGTTAGCAGTGTTAATCCCTATAATCTTGAAATTATAACCACACTGGAAGAGTATATCGCCTCAGTAGAGGCCGACAGCAGTAACCTGCTGGTAGACCTTGAAGAGTACATTCCGGGTATTGTAACCGATATCCGCTACGCCACCGAAAATAATTTTACGGGACAAATTATTTACACAGCACCAAAAGCTTGGTTTCGTAAAGATGCTGCCGACTCACTGCTGAAAATCCGGAATATCCTTAAAGAGGAGGGGATTGGTATAAAAGTTTTTGATGCCTACAGGCCTTACGCGGCAACTCTCTATTTCTATGAAGTATATCCGGACACGATGTTTGTAGCAGCACCCTGGAGAGGATCCATTCACAACAGAGGAGGGGCAGTAGACCTCACTCTGATAGATCTTTCTACAGGAGAGGAGTTAGAGATGCCCACCCCTTTTGATGAGTTTTCTGAAAGGGCATCCCATTACTATTCCGAACTGAGCCCGGAAGCAATAAAAAACAGAGAGAAGCTTCTTAAGGTAATGACCGAAAACGGATTTACTATGTATGAACATGAGTGGTGGCACTACAATATAAAAGGAAGAAACCGCTATTCACTGATGGACATATCTTTCGAAGACCTCGAATCACTTAAAAATAAAGAATAACAATAATCATGTACAAAAAGATTCTGACCCTTGTACTCATTTGTTCATTTGTCTTCACACAGGCATCCGGACAAAGCAACAGTCTAAATCCCAATAAGGTAACCTACCCCTCCTATTCAGCTGCTCACAGAACCAACTTTGTTTTTCCCAAAGTTGGAGAGTATGTTGTTTTAACAGCCGACTTGCACACTCACACTATTTTTTCTGACGGGCTGGTATGGCCCACGCTCAGAATTGCCGAGGCATGGGCCGGAGGATTGGATGCTGTTTCAATAACAGATCATATTGAGTACAGGCCTTTTCGCAATTACACCAATAACGACCACAATACATCGTATGATATTGCTAAACCGGATGCAGACCGCGCGGGACTCCTTTTAATAAAGGGTACTGAAATTACCCGTACCCAAAGCACCATTGGTCACTACAACGCTATTTTCATCAAAGACGCAAACAAGATTGCAGTTGAAGATGCCAAAGCTTCCATACAAGAGGCTCGTAATCAAGGTGGCTTCATAATCTGGAATCATCCTGGCTGGGCTGTTGACACAACAGTTATTAAAGATTTTCAGGAAAATCTTTTTGATGAGGGACTAATCGATGGAATTGAGGTTTTCAATAATACTGAATTCTACCCCAGAACACTTGCCTGGGCAATAGATAAAAATCTTACCATTATTGCTGCCAGCGATGTTCATGGAAATGTAGAGAGCGGCGTTCTTAAAGAGCAGGGAACAGAGCGTCCGATGACTCTTGTTCTTTCGAAAGAAAAATCGTTGGAAGGAATCAGGGAGGCTCTCGATAACGGCCGTACAATAGCATATTTTCAAAATATGCTTGCAGCGAGGGAAGATATTGCAAAAGAGTTTGTTAGCGCTTGTGTGACACTCAGGGTTGCTCACAAAGACAACAAAACCATTTGGTTAGTTATGGAAAACAGAGGGTCGGCACCATTCAGGGTTAAAACAAACAACACCGAACACTACCTGCCCGGACTCTCTTCAATAATTGTAACAACCCCTGTTTCAGAGACTAACTATTTACGAGTTAATTTTACTAACTTTTACATATATGAAGATAAAACTTTGGCACACGATTTGTATTTTAATTAGTCGAGAAGTTTTTTCATAGTTTAAGTTTTAGGTTAAGTAAGAAGATTAGCATCGCCAAATTTGGCGGTGCTTCTCTTTTTTGTATAAACAAAAATAAAGCGTATATTTGCAGGCCTTTTCTCGAGTAGTTAAGGAAGTTAATAATTAAAAACTTTAAAACCACAGTATTATGGCTGTTAAAATCCGTCTTGCCAGACACGGCAAAAAGAATTTCGCATTCTTCCATGTCGTAGTAGCAGACAGCAGAGCACCACGCGATGGTCGCTTTATCGAGCGCATAGGCGCTTACAATCCCAACACAAATCCTGCAACAATAGAGCTGGACAGCGACAAGGCCCTTAAGTGGCTTATGAACGGTGCCCAACCTACCGATACGTGCCGCAGGATTCTCTCTTACAAAGGAGTGCTTTTAAGAAAACACCTTCAGGAAGGAGTTAAAAAAGGTGCTTTAACCCAAGAGGCTGCAGATGAAAAATGGAATGCATGGGTTTCTGAAAAAGAGAACAAAGTAAGCAATAAAAAATCACAGCTCGCACAAAGTGAAAGAGATGCCAAAAAATCTGCTTTAGAGGCAGAGGCAAAAGTGAAAGAGGCAAGAGCTGAAGAAATTGCCAAGAAAAAAAGAGAATTGGAGGAAGCAGAGGCAAAAGCGGCAGCAAAAGCGACAGCTGATGCAGCTCCTGAAGTTCAGCCCGAAGAAACTCCTGCAGCAGAAACTCCCGCAGACATAGCACCTGCAGAAGAGGCTAAGCCTGAGGCAGAAGAGACTAAAGAATAACTGATATATGGCGGCACCGGCAAACAGACTAATGCCTGTCGCAAAGGTTATTAAATCTTTCGGGATAAAAGGTGAGTTCCTGATAAGGTACTTGCCGGAGTTCAATGGCGAAATTCTTAACAATCAACCGGTATTCATCACTTATGATGGATTACCGGTTCCTTTTTTTGTATCCAGAATAAGCGGGCGGGGAGTAGATCAGGCAATTATTAGTGTTAATGAAATTAAGACTCCTGAAGAGGCAGAAGAAATTACAGGCGAAAATATTTTAATCGAATACGATCCGGAAAATGAGGACCCACCACTTCCCTCTCCGGCAGATTTTATCGGATATTCCGTTTTATCTTCCAAAGGTGATCAGATAGGCACCATTTCAAAATTTTATGACTATCCCGGGAATCCCTGTTTCGGCATTATACGAGAAAAAAATAACGGAGAGGAATTACTCCTCCCCGTTCACGAAGATATCGTTACTGATATCTATCCCGATAAAAAAATTATAATTGCAGAAATTCCCGAAGGTCTTTTAAATATATAATCTGCTATAATGAGATCTGAACTCCCATGCTCAGCTGAGGCAACTCCATCTCTACAAGGTTTGGATTAAACAAATTAGTTAACCTGTATCTTACATAAACCGAGTAAGACCCTTTTGACAAAGCTCCGTAAAGCCCGCACTGTACAGGATTGAACATCTCACCATCTCTGTATTTATGCTTTTTCAACTTTCCGTTCTCCCTGGTTTTAACATTGTACCTTTTGCTAAAGGAGAAATCTACATACCCTCCTAAATCGAGTTTAACAGGTTTTCTGGAACCGGGAAAAAAGTAAAATCTGTTAACCAGACCCGTTCCGATATTGTCTGTTCTGAAATACTCTTTCTTTACATCGCCAGGAACATCAGGGACAAAAGTTTCATTGGCAGCAGCACCTTTCAGACGATAATTGTAAAAGGTATACTGAGCAAAAGTTCCAATGGCATAGTGCTTACCCGGACGGTAAAAATACTTTGTACCCAACTCAAATGAGTTAATCCTTCCATAATGCATTGGTAAAAACTGATCTCTGTCAACTGGCAATGCTGTTCCAAATCCTATATACGACTCATCAAAACTTCTTGGGAATCTAGACTTTATCCCGGGCTTAACCGGTTCCTCAACTTTTTTTATACTTATCGGTGATTGAACAGAAATTTCGGCCTCTCCAATCTTAACCACTGTCTGGGCAGAGAGTTTATTAAACGACGAGGGAATCAAGATTAACGCCGACACTAACAAAAAAAGGAATTTATGTTTAATTGTTTTCATATTAGTATATTACCTTTAAATTATTTAACTTTTATATCTCCTGCCAATGCGGCATTAACAATAGAGTTATCAATATTTCCAAAAATTGAGATTACAGAAAACTCCTGAGATCCGGAAGAGATAAAGAGAAGCAGTCCCTCGCTGCCGGAGGTCATAAACATCTCCAAAAGATCTTTCTCGTCCTGTACCCTTATTACTCTTTTCATATTAGTAGCAGATACAACCTTGTCAATCTCTTCTCTAAGTGTTCTTGCCACAGGGACACCATCTTCGGTAGCATTTGAACGGACTGTAACTATTCTCAGTTCCGTTATTTTCGATAACAAATCTTTTGTTTTTGCATC
>CAYGGD010000095.1:3797-7191 GCA_964349315.1 uncultured Muribaculaceae bacterium | reverse complement strand
AAAGGGTTTTTGCTCCGCTGGGAATGACAAGCAGTTATGTTACGGGAGAGGAGTTCGCCGGGCTTTCGAATGTAGCTGTTCCTCACAGGTTCTCATTCAGCAACGACTCTGTTTCAGTTGCTCCTCTTTATGGGGCAGAGCAGGCGCTTCACTGGCTAACGGTAATAGGCCCGGCGGGCTCAATAAGTTCGAATGTCGAGGATATGGCCAAATATCTTATTTTCCATCTAAAAAAGGGAGCTGTTGGTGAAGAGCAGGTTATTTCAAGAGAGCAGGTATCCTATTTGCACAGGGGACACACCATAACTTCACAGGACTCTTCAAGAATAACTCTTTATGGGCATTGCTGGTTTATTGAGCAAAACAATCGTTACAGGGTAGTTTTCCACACTGGTACCACCTGGGGCTTTACTGCTTTGGCCGGTTTTGTGCCTGAGCAAGATTTGGGTTTTGTTATTCTGGTTAATTCAGAGGCGCCGGCATTTCCGCGTTATGCAATAATGCGCAGGTTAATAGATTTATACATGGGATTCCCCGATAAAGACTACAATACTCAGTATTATGGTGAGTGGCTTGCTTCTGCTCAAAAGAGGGCGGCTGATGCTAAGGAAAAGGAGGCGGAAACAGAAAAGCTGCCGGCACCTGAGCTGAAGCGTTTAACAGGAAAATATTACAAGGATGCTCTTTTCGGAGGAGCCGAGGTTACTTTAGAAAAGGGAGAGCTCTTTATTAAGGCGGGTCCTAAAAACTGGAAATCTCCTCTTAAGCACAGAAATGGAAATGAGTTTGGATTCAGAATGGATGGAAATGAATTTAAGGTTACATTCATCTTTGATGCCGACAATAAAAAATGTACAGGTATTGATATAAATTTTGGATACACCGAAAACTTTGGTGTTTGGGATAAAATTAAATAACTAATTAAAATACAATTACAAAATGACTAAAAAAAGCCGTTTTGCCCGGATCTTAGACAAAATTGAGGTGATAGGAAATAAGCTGCCTCATCCGGCTACTCTTTTTCTGATGATGGCAGTGTTGGTGGCAGTTCTTTCGTGGTTAGGCTCTGCCTTTGGTTTGCAGGCGACACACCCTGCTACAGGAGAAATAATTCAGGTTAGAAATCTATTGGATGCCGATGGAATCAGATGGATTTACACAAATGTAGAGCACAATTTTGTTAAGTTCCCTCCTCTGGGGCTCGTTCTTGTGATTTTGGTGGGTATTGGTGTTGCCGAAGGGTCCGGATTGTTTACGGTACTTGTTCGTCAGCTTGTGCTGGGTGCCCCTAAGCGTCTGATTACTGCTGCCATTATTGTAGCGGGTATCTTCTCTCATCTCGCCTCTGAAGTGGGTTATGTTATTCTTATTCCTCTGGGAGCAATGATCTTTCATGCTTTAGGAAGGCATCCTATGGCTGGTTTTGCTGCTGCTTTTGCGGGAGTAAGTGCAGGTTTCGGATCAAACTTTTTGATAGGTTCTGTCGATCCTATTCTTGCGGGACTCTCTACCTCGGCTGCTCAAATTATCGATCCCGAGATGAATATCAATCCTATGGTAAACTATTTCTTTATGGTTGCCAGTGGTATTATGGTTGTTGTTGTTGGAACCTGGATAACAGAAAAAATTGTGGAACCCCGTCTTGGGAAGTACGAAGGGACAGAGCAGCCTCTGGAGATAGAGCAGATTACGCCTCTGGAGAGAAAGGGTCTTCGCTGGGCTGGTTACGGGACATTGGTTTTTCTGGCTCTTATGGCGTGGACAATTATTCCTGAAAACGGTCTGTTGCGTAATCCAGAAACTGGAGAGGTTCTGAGGTCGCCTTTCTTCTCAGGAATCGTGGTAGGTCTGCTTTTCCTGTTTATGGTGCCGGGTATGATTTACGGTATTATAGTAAAATCTATCAAAAACGATAAGGATGTTGTAAAACACATGACTCACTCGATGAAAGGGATGAGCGGCTACATTGTACTGGTCTTTTTTGCGGCTCAGTTTATCTATTGGTTCAACTATTCGAACTTGGGGTTGGTGCTTGCAATTGACGGGGCTGACTTTTTGAGCAGAATTGGGTTTACCGGTATTCCTTTAATACTTGCATTCCTTGTTTTGTCTGCAATTCTGAATATGTTTATGGGTAGTGCTTCGGCAAAATGGGCAATAATGGCTCCTGTCTTTATTCCTATGTTTATGCTTCTTGGATACCATCCCGGCTTCACTCAGGCTGCTTTCCGTATCGGTGACTCTGTTACAAATGTTATTACTCCGATGATGAGTTATTTTGCACTTATTGTAACCTATGCACAGAGGTATGACGAAAAAAATGGAATAGGTACAATTATATCTCTGATGATTCCATATACAGTTATCTTTATGATAGCGTGGGCTATCCTTATTACATTATGGATGTGGCTTGGTGTTCCTGTGGGTCTTGATGGTCCGGTGCACTTGCCTATGCCTTAATTTGTGTATATTTGTTATCTAACCTCCAAATAATAGTAACAAAAATGAAAAAATTAGTATCAGTTTTTCTTGCACTCCTTCTTACCATTTCTCTGTTTGCTCAGGGAGAGAAGAAGCCAATTATCGGAATTTCATCTACCTGGGGTGGTGGTACCGCTACATCGGTTCCTCTTACCTATGTAAACTCTGTTATAAAGGCAGGCGGAGTTCCGGTAGTAATTCCTCTTACTCACGACAAAGAGCTTCTTGCTGCAATCTTAGATGCTGTCGATGGGGTAATAATGACTGGTGGAGAAGATATTGATCCTCTCCTGTGGTATGGCGAAGAGCCGATTCCGGCTATGGGCTCTATTGTTCCGGAAAGAGACCTCTTTGATGTTGAGCTTATTAAAATGGTAGTTGGTAGAAACATGCCTCTTTTAGGTATCTGCCGCGGACATCAACTTTTAAATGTTGCTTTTGGAGGAACACTTTACCAGGATATTCCTTCGCAGGTAAAAGGTGATATTAAAATTAAGCATCGTCAGAGTGCTCCTACCTATTACGGAACTCACTCTATCCAGATAAAAAAGGGATCTCTTTTGCATAAGCAAATTGGCTTGGAAAATGTAGCAGTAAACTCATATCACCATCAGGCAGTTAAAGATCTTGCGCCTGGCTATGTAGCAACTGCACATTCTGTCGATGGCGTAATTGAAGCTATGGAAAAAGAGGGCTCTTCACGAGTTTTCGGAGTGCAATTTCATCCGGAAGGGTTTACCGCAAACAATGTAGATACTTTTCTCGGTATTTTTCAGCATCTTGTAAAAGAGGCTAAAGTATACAGCAAAGAGAAAAAGTAGGCTGTTCACATATTTAATTTTTCAGAACCCGGCACTTATAGTAGCCGGGTTTTTATCTTCTACCTCTTCATCTTTGCAAAAGAGAGAATCAG
>CAYGGD010000095.1:0-3697 GCA_964349315.1 uncultured Muribaculaceae bacterium | reverse complement strand
CAGTTCTCCATTTCCACTTCACCGCAATCTCAATGTTTACGTAAATGGGGGTCAGACCCCAAACAAGACCCCAAACAAAATATTTACTAAATTGCAGATTATTGCTAAAAATTAAATTGATGAAAAAGTTTGTATTGGGTCTTTTATTATTTGGTTTTGTAAGTGTTGCAGGTGGGCAGGTGCTGCCGGTAGCATGGGAAGAGCTTACTGCCAATGACTTTGTTAAGGCCGTGGAAAAATCGGAGGGGGTTTGCATAATTCCTATGGGGGTAATTGAAAAGCACGGTCCTCACTTGCCTTTGGGCACAGATGTTTATACTGCTAGAGAAATAGCTTTAAGAGCAGCCGCAAAGGAGTATGCTATAATTTTCCCTTTTTACTATGCTGGACAAATTTTTGAGGCAATGCAGCAGCCGGGAACTATTGCTTACAGCTCCGATTTACTCTACAAATTGCTTGACGAAACCTGCAGAGAGATCTCAAGAAATGGTATTAAGAAAATTATTTTTGTTAATGGTCATGGTGGAAATACTTATTTTCTTCAGTATTTCTGCCAGTCGCAGCTTGCTTCTTCAAGAGACTATGCTGTTTATCTCTATACACCTCAGATTGACGCTGATACTCAAAGTAAAATTGCTAAGCTCAGGCAAAGTACCACAGGCGGGCATGCCGATGAAGTAGAGTCGTCGGTTATGATGCACATCAGACCTGATCTGGTTCATATAGAGAGAGCTAACCAAGAGTCGGGCCGAGACCTAAATCGGTTGCAGCTGAAAAACGCATATACAGGAATATGGTGGTACGGAAAGTACCCCAACCACTATGCAGGTGATGCTGCCGGTGCAAATGCCGAAATAGGTGAGATTTCAGTTAATTACAGAGCAGACCAGCTGAGCGAGGTAATAAGAGCCATTAAGGCAGACACCGTAACTCTGCAACTCCAAAGAAAATTTTTTGAAGAGGCCCAAAAACCGTTGGAAACTGAGCAAATACGTAAATAGGGGTCAGTTCTCAAATGTCCAAATCGCCGCTAACTGAGCAAATACGTAAATAGGGGTCAGACCCCGATTAAATTTGTGATGTAGGTGCCGAGCTGGATGGTGGTTTTGGAGTGGGTGTGCCGGAGGTGGGGGGCTACGAGGTCTTCGGTTAAAAAGTTGTCGCTGATGGCTTTATTGCAGGCTTCGTAAATGAGTTTTGACTCTTCTTTCATACCAAAGGCGTCGCTGAGCATCATTGCGGCAGATAGTATGGTGGCTATCGGGTTGGCGATATTTTTGCCTGCGGCTTGTGGGTATGAGCCGTGAATTGGTTCGAAAAGA
Organism: uncultured Muribaculaceae bacterium; assembly: GCA_964349315.1. Classification (GTDB taxonomy): domain Bacteria; phylum Bacteroidota; class Bacteroidia; order Bacteroidales; family UBA932; genus Bact-08. Next base: position 2,375 of record CAYGGD010000095.1, on the reverse strand, counting down.
GGGGCTCCGGTTCCAAAGGATGCAGAGGGTAAAAGGCCTATTGAGCCTGTTAAAACGCTTGCCTGATCGCTAAGGATGTCGCCGAACATGTTTTCTGTAAGAATAATATCGAAGTTGGAAGGGGCTGTTACCAGTTGCATTGCTGCATTGTCTACAAACAGAAAGTCGAGCTTTATTGTGGGATACTCCCTTAGATGAAGTTCTGTTACGGTTTCTCTCCACAGGCGTGAGGTTGCCAGAACATTTGCTTTGTCGACCAAGGTTACCTTTCCTTCTCTCTCCAGTGCCAGTTTAAAGGCTATCCGTGCTATTCTCTCTATCTCAGATTTGCTGTAAACACAGGTATCGAATGCTACGGAGCCATCTTCGCTGCGGCCTCTGGGTTCGCCAAAGTAGATTCCCCCTGTGAGCTCTCTTACCACAACCAGATCGACCCCAGAAATAATCTCTTTTTTTAGGGGTGACCGGTGGGCAAGAGTTTCGAACAGCTGAACAGGTCTTATGTTTGCAAAAAGGCCGAGTTGTTTGCGCATCTTTAGCAGACCCTGTTCGGGACGCACCCGCGCTTTGGGGTCGTTGTCGAACCGGGGGTGTCCTATCGCTCCAAAGAGAATAGCATCGCAGTTGAGACAAAGGGCGTGTGTGGCATCGGGGTATGGGTCGCCTGCGCGATCAATGGCTGCCGCTCCTATTAGCCCGTAGTTAAAGGTGAAGTTGTGGCCAAACTTATTAGCGGTGGCAGCCAAAACTTTTACTGCCTGTTCTGTGATTTCTGGACCTATTCCGTCGCCGGGAAGTACGGTAATTGTTTTGTTCATTGCTGTATTACAAAGAAGAGAGTTTATATACCTCAAACTGCTCAATTTCGTCGAGGTTCGATATCAAATAGTCGATATCATCTTTCCCTTTGGTCAGGCACTCTTTTTTGTAGTTGCTAATTTCAAAATTCTCCTTTTCGGATGTCGTGGGGATAGAAATTTCTTGTTTCATAAGATCTATTTTTAAAGTTATTGTGTTGTCTTTTTCAAAAGCATCGAATATGCGGCTGAGAAAATGGTCGCTCACCTGTACAGGAAGCACTCCGTTATTAAGAGCGTTGTTGCGGAAGATGTCGGCAAAAAAGCTTGAGACAACTGCTCTGAATCCGTAGTCGGCAATAGCCCAGGCAGCGTGTTCGCGGCTCGATCCGCAGCCGAAATTTTTCCCGGCTACCAGTATAGTTCCTTTACCTGCATCAGTGTTAAGGATAAACTCATTAATCTCATTTCCGGATGAATCGTATCGCAGGTCGTAAAAGAGTTTAGCTCCGAATCCCTCTCTAGTAGTGGTTTTCAGGAAACGTGCGGGTATTATTTGGTCGGTATCGATGTTTTCTGCCGGCATAACTACCGGTATCGATTCTTCAGCTATAAATTTTTCGAAACTCATAATTATCGGCACTTATTATAGAAAATCACGGGGATCTGTTATTTTTCCTGTTATTGCAGAGGCAGCGGCAACCAGGGGTCCTGCAAGTATTGTCCTGGCACCGGGTCCCTGCCTTCCCTCAAAGTTTCGGTTAGAGGTGGAGAGAGCATATTTGCCCGTGGGCACCTTATCGTCGTTCATTCCAAGACATGCAGAGCAACCCGGCTGTCTCACTTCAAACCCTGCGTCCCTAAGGATATCGCCCAGCCCCTCTTCTTCTATCTGTTTTTCTACCATTTTAGAGCCCGGTACCAGCCATGCTGTAACAGATGGAGAGATCTTTCGCCCTGCTACAATTTGCGCGAACTCCCGAAAATCTTCGATTCTTCCGTTTGTGCAGCTTCCCAGAAAAATGTAGTCGACAGCTTTGCCGGAAATTTTTTCGCCGGCTGTGAATCCCATGTATTTCAACTGTTTTTCCAGCCCCTCTCCCTTTTCCGGAATTCTTCCGCTGATTGCAATGGCCGCTCCCGGGTTGGTGCCGTATGTAACCATTGGTTGTACCTGTGAAGCATCAAAGCTTTCAATGGCATCGTAGCTGCATCCCGGGTCGCTTTTAAGCTTTAGCCATTCGCTGCTTCTCTTTTCCCATTCCTCACCTTTTGGAGCATACTCTCTTCCTTTTATATAGTTAAGAGTTGTTTGGTCGGGTGCTATTAATCCACCACGGGCACCCATCTCAATACTCATGTTGCAGAGAGTCATTCTCTGTTCCATTGTCATGGCCTCTATAGTTTTTCCGGAGAACTCAAGAAAATAGCCGGTACCTCCCGATGTGCCGAGAGCTGCAATTATATGAAGTATGAGATCTTTTGCACCTACACCTTTCTGCAGTGTACCTTCTACTTTTATAAGCATTTGGCGTGGTTTGGTTTGCAGAAGAGTTTGAGTGGCAAGAACCATCTCTA
>CAYGGD010000094.1:0-7290 GCA_964349315.1 uncultured Muribaculaceae bacterium | reverse complement strand
ATATTAATTATTGCTGTGCTAATAAGCTGGTTATTAATTATTAGTATTTGATGATAATTTTTCAGAAATGTTAAGACAATTTATATATTCATAAGGGTTTCCGACAGAAATAAGGTATTTTTTAAAATCTTTGTTATCAATTAACACACTTGCGCGGTTGTCGTTTGGGTGAAAGCTTATCTCCGAAACAAACTCAAGTTCTTTATCAATAAATAACTTCACATGGTTAGCGGTGTCGTTAATTAGTCCAAAAGGGGATACTGCACCCGGTTCTAATCCGAGGTGCTTTTGCATTCGTTGCGGTGAGGCAAAAGTTAATTTACCCTGTTTAAGATTTTTTTCGAGACTGGTTACGTTTAGTGTCTGGTTGCACTCAAATATCACCATGTAGTGCTTGCTCCCTTTATGATTTCTGAAAAAGAGATTTTTACAATGTGTTCCGGGCATTTCTCTCCAGAATTCCATTGCCTTTTCTATGGTTGGAAGGGGGGGGTGATACCATATTTTACAGCTAATACTCAGTTGATTAAGGTATCGTAGCACCTCGTCAATTTTTAATAGCGACTCATTATCTATAAACTGTTTATATTCAAGGTTATATTCACTATTCATGATGATATGTGTAATTTATTTTTTTATTGTTTGCAAAAATAATCATTTGAGAAGTAATCTTTACTATATTTGAACCCAAACTTTTAATCATGAACAGAACTTTTCTGTTACTCCTTTTTTCCATTTTTTTATGCTCTGTTAACGGCTTTTCACAGGCCGGAGCCGATTTTAGAATCTTCAAAGAGGAGGCAGACCAATTTTCACTACTGTACAGAGGAACAACTCCTCTTGTGTACAAATTTCTACACACCGGAACCTATTATGCTTATACTGAGCAATATATAGAAGGTTCGGTTGTTTTTAACAACAAAGAGTATACGGGGGTGCTGCTGAATTTAAACAGCCATCTTGACGAACTTTATGTCAGTATTCCTGAGAACAACAGAAAGGTAATGATAAACAAGGAGTTCGTCTCATCTTTTAGGATAGGGGAGCGGAGTTTTATTAAGTATAAAGAGGCGTATTACGAGGTTTTGTATCGCGATCAGAGCACTCAGCTTTTAAAGAAAATTGGCAAAAGCTATGCAGAAAGAATTAATCAAGCGGCGAATATTTCAACAAACACCAAACTGGAGAGGCTTTTTATAGGAAATGACTCCTATTTTATCCTGGAAAATGGTGCAAGGCGCGAGATTAAAAGGAAAAGAGATTTTGCTTCGGTTTACAGTGTTAAAAGAGGCGATGTAAGAAGGGTTGTCAGGGAAAAGAATTTAGATACTAAACACAACAAAGATATGGCTTATTATGAGATTATCTCTTTTGTTAAAATGGAGGAGAGAGAGGTAAAATAATGAAAAATTTAGTTATATTTTTGTTTGTGGTGCTGGTGCTTTCATCTTCGTTTTCTACAGAAAACGAGAAGCAGCGCGTAAGTCTTGTTGATGTCAGTGCCGATTCTTTAAGGGTAGAGGTGCTGAAACATACGGGATTAAATTTTTACTACAGATTAGACAGGGCTGATGAGCCCTTTACAATTTCACTCAATACTGAAAAAGATAATTTCATACTCTCATTGACAGAGGTTCTTGCCAATAGGGGATATTCGCTTAGCAAGGTGGGGAATTCGTTATTTATGCTAAAAGGAATAGGTCTCCTTGCCGGATTGCCTGAGAACTACTTTCTAACCGCAAGTTCAGAGTCACAGGATTCAGATTATCTGAGAGCTATTTCATATTCTGATAATATAGCCAGGTCCGAAAACAAAGTTCATATTGTTGGGGATCCTAATAGTCCAAAAACAGAGGGACGGTCTATTCTCAGCGGGTATGTAAAAAATTTATACAGCGGAGAGCCGTTACCGGGAGTTTCGGTAATCCTCTCCAAACCACATACGGTTGTTAATACCGATGCCTTTGGTTTTTACAGAATACTTCTTCCGGCGGGAAGTTCGCAGCTTGAGCTTAAGGGTTACGGAATGGAGGATGCTAAAGTGATGGTTGAGGTTTACAGTGATGGTGTGATGGACATTCTTATGAAAGATAGGGTATACCCTCTTAAGGGGATTGTTCTGACTGCCGAGAGCACACAAAAGATGAGGAGTACTCAGATTGGGCTGGAGAGGGTTAGAATTGACAGAATTAAAAATGTGCCGGCTGCTTTTGGCGAGGCTGATGTGATGAAAATTGTACTGACTCTGCCGGGTGTAAAATCGGTGGGCGAGTCTTCCGGAGGTTTTAATGTAAGGGGTGGTGCTACAGATCAGAATCTTATTTTATTTAACGAGGGGACAATTTACAACCCAACCCATCTTTTTGGTCTTTTTTCGGCTTTCAATCCGGATGTTGTTAACGATATTGAGCTGTACAAGAGCACAATACCGGCCAAATACGGTGGCAGAATCTCTTCTGTTCTGGAGATAAACAGCAGAAACGGAAACAGTAATAAAATAACCGGCTCTGCGGGGATTGGTCTTTTGACAAGTAAATTCCATATTGAGGGTCCGATTGTAGAGGATAAAACAAACTTCATTGCCGGATTACGAACCACTTATTCGAACTGGATACTTAAAATGCTGCCTGAAGAGAGTGGTTATAACAATGGTACTGCATCGTTCGGTGATTTCACAATGGGGCTCAATCATAAGATAAACAGCAGAAATACTGTTTATATGTATGGATACTACTCTGCAGACGGGTTTAAGTTTAACCCCGACACTACATATAGCTACCAGAATATGAACTTGTCAGTTAAATGGAGAAACATTATCAATGATAAACACAGTTTTGTGGTAAGTACAGGGTACGATAACTATAGCTATAGTAATACCGAAAAGGGTAATCCGGTGAATGCTTACAATATGGAATTTAATATCAGGCAGTTTTTTGTAAAAACAAATTTTAACTGGCTTATTAACGAAAAGCATTCCCTTAACTATGGAGTAAATGGTATCTATTACGATCTCTTACCGGGCAAAATCTCTCCAATAGGAGGTGAGTCGTTGCTGATTCCGAGAAAACTCGATAATGAGAATGCCGCAGAACTCTCTTTTTACATCAGTGACAGCTGGAGTATAGCAGACAAACTCTCTGTCGATTTAGGTTTAAGATACTCTATGTTTTCTGCTATGGGTCCGGCTGAGTATTATAAGTACCAAGGGGTCATTAAGAGCGAGTCTACTATAAGTGACAGTGTGTCTGTTGGCAGCGGCTCTCTGATTAAGCCTTATCATGGCCCCGAGTTCAGGGTCTCTGCCAGATATTCATTTAATGACGATCTCTCTGTTAAGGCTGGTTTTAATAGTATGAGACAGTATATCCACATGTTGTCCAACACTTCTTCGGTGTCTCCTACAGATATATGGAAATTGAGCGACTGGAATATCGAGCCACAAAAGGGGTGGCAGGCTGCAGCAGGTTTATACAATAATGCGTTTGGCCGCAGAGTTGAGTTGTCGCTGGAGGTTTATTATAAAAAGATGAATGATTATCTTGATTATAAGAGCGGTGCTGTTCTGAATATGAACAAGCATATTGAGCAGGATGTAATAAGCACAGAGGGAAGAGCATACGGTATTGAGCTGCTGGCAAAAAAACCTCTGGGTAAGCTTAATGGATGGTTATCTTATACCTACTCAAGAACACAATTGAGAGAGAGTGATAGAGGAGAGGGTTATAATATTAATGATGGAAACTGGTACCCGGCTGCATATGATAAGCCACATGATTTTAAGCTTATTGGTAATTATAAAATTACTCAGCGATTCAGTATTTCGGTTAATGCCGATTATTCTACCGGCCGTCCGGTAACTATTCCTATCAGTAAATACTATTACGGAGGGGGATACAGGCTCTATTATTCTGACAGGAATGCATACAGGATTCCGGACTATTTCAGAATGGACATTGCAATTAATATTGAGCCCAGCCACAATCTGACCTTGCTTACACACAGCACAATTACATTTGGTGTATATAATATTACGGGTCGCAAAAATGCCTTTTCAGTATATTACGATACCAGTCAGGGGTCAAAAATTCAAGGTTATAAGCTCTCAATTTTCGGGGCACCGATTCCTTATATCAACTACAACATTAAATTTTAGAGCATAAGTAATGAAAAGAGTATTATATATTTTAGCAACCATTCTGTTTATTTATAGCTGTATCACTCCTTTCGAACCGGAGGGAATTGCACTTGGCGGTAATATGATTGTTATCGAGGGTGACATTATTGCCAATGACACAACCAGAGTTGCTATCAGTAAATCGCTTGCGTTAGATGATAACAATGTTATTAACTATGTTTCGGGTGCTGCTGTCTGGGTGGAAAGTGAGACAGGAAAAAGGTTTAATGGTTCAGAAAAGCGGCAGGGAGGAAAGATTGTCTATTTGGTAAATACGAAAGGGATAGATGTTAGTGAAAGATACAAACTGAGCGTTTCTATCGGAAACAAAAAATATGAATCGGAGTTTGTTGATATTTTAATTTCTCCAGAGATAGACTCTATTGGTTACAATATTATACCTGACTCTACTGAGGTTGTTTTTTATGTCAACACTTTCGATCCTGAAAACTCTACCAGATATTACAAGTGGCGCTATACAGAAGACTGGGAGTATCGTTCTAACCACCTCTCTTTACACGACTACAACCCTCATACCAAATCGATTTTCGAAATAGAGATGGCACAGAACAGATATTATTGCTGGAGCTCTGCTGCCTCCTCTGCAATACTGATCGCCTCTACCGACCATCTAGCTCAAGACAGAGTTCATCAAAAAAAGCTTTTGTCTGTTGGAAACAGCAGTCTTAGAATAAATTATCTCTATTCTATGGAGCTCACTCAGATGGCTATATCTAAAAGGGCTTTCATCTATTGGGATAATGTCAGGAAAAACTCAGATGATATAGGTGGTCTTTTCGCTCCTCAGCCAAGTGAAATGGCAGGAAACATTATCTGTGTGAGTAATCCGGGTGAAAAGGTAATAGGATATGTTAGCGGTGCTTATGTTTCTAAAAAGAGAGTATATTTTTATGGAAGAGAGATAGGTATCTATAAGGATAATAAAATGTGTGAGTCGCAATATGTTGGCATAGGGAATATGCTTCCGATAGATTCTCTTTATCATGCAGGTTATGATGTTGTAAGCTATTTTGAAGAGAGTAACGAAAGTTATTGGGTGATGAGACAATGCGTCGACTGCCGGATTTTCGGAACTAAAAACAAACCGTCGTTTTGGCCCACTGATCATATTTAGATTTTGAATTATGAAAATATCAATTTTCTCTTTGCTTCTCTTGTTTTTACATTTAAGTCCTATGTATGCCGGGGAGCAGAGTAATACAGGCAGAGTCAGCGAAAGAGTATATATCTCCACAGACAGGGCTGCTTATGTTGCCGGTGAAACAATGTGGATGTCGGCTTTTTGTATTGACGCAAACAACGGGGGTAAGCTTTCGTCTTTGAGCAATGTGCTATATGTGGAGATTCATAATTCGATATCTCTGGTAACTACTGCAAAAATAGCCCTTTTAAGCGGAAGGGGAAGCGGCCATATTCAGTTGCCACCATCTCTTCCTACAGGAAACTATAAGATATTTGCCTATACCCATCAAATGCTTAACGAACAGGATGTTCCGATATTCGAAAAAATTATTCCTGTTTATAATACCATAACAACCGATCGGGTAAACGGGAATGTAGTTGTCAGTGAAGAGAGTGTCCCGGTGCCATCGGTGCAGTTGAGCCGTGACGCTGATGTAAGAATAAGATTTGGTAACTCCGGAAGATTAATAAATGCCGGAAACTCTTTCGACTTTGACGTGGTTAACAGCTCAAAAGAGAAGATATTTTACAGTTTATCGGTTTTTAAAGAAGACTCTCTGTTTAATATTCACGAGACTACAGTTGTCGACGCTTTTTCTACCATAGATAACAACGGTACTCTTTTTATAGACAGATATATACCAGAATACGAAGGTGAAATTATTAAAGGGAGAGTTATTTCCGAAAACAACTCTTCACTTTGGGATAAAATCATCTACTTTTCAGTGTGCGGAGGTGAGTCTGATATTTATTCATCTGTTTTGGATAGTATGGGAAATTTCACCTTTTACACATCTCACTTTTTTGGAGACAGGGAGGTAGTTATTGAGGTCCCTTCTGCTGACACCACAATCTCCTTGGATTATTTGGTAGAGGATCCTTTTCTGCGATTGTCGCCGGGGGATGTGCCTCAGCTTATTTTACCAAAAAATTTATCAACTTCGCTTGTAGAGAGAAGCATTGCTATGCAAACGGGAAGAAGATTCAATGCAGATACGCTTATAGAACTCAGACCCTACAAAGCCGACCCTTTGCTCCAGCGCAATCCGGTGGTTTACAAGCTGGACGACTACACACGTTTTCCTGTTATGCAGGAGGTAGTTATTGAGTACATACCCGAACTTCGATTCAGAAATGTAGGAGGTAAAACCGATTTGCAGGTGAGAGTAGAGGACTCATTCAGAAACCTTACTTTCTCCAGAGATAACTCTCTTGTTCTGTTAGACGGCATTCCTGTATTCTCTCATTCAAAGATTCACAGCTACGATCCTCTAAGGGTAGAGTATATACATGTATATACATCGGAACACCAAATTGGAGCTGCCAGCTTTGTTGGTCTTGTCTCTTTTAAAACTTACAATAATGATTATCCGGGACTCTCTTTTAGCAGGAATGTCCGTATTATGGATTATCAAGGTGTTTTGTATCCTTCGGCAATGACAGCCAGCAAGGTTAGAGATTTAAATAATTTCCCTGATATGAGGTCGATGCTTTACTGGCATCCTACCCTTGAACTGGAACCCGGGAAAGAGGATTATATCGAGGTTTTCTCATCTGCTGTTCCCGGCAGATATATAATAAAGATAGAGGGAATATCGGAAAGTGGTGTTCCTCTGCTCTATTATACAGGTATAGTTATTTCTTTGTAAACTTTTTTTCAATTTTATTTGTTAATTGACAAAAGTTCTCTATCTTTGCACTCCCCAAACGGAAAGAGTATGTCCGCAGCGATGCGGATTTTGTTTGGGAAGTTCTTTGACTAAACTGAAAGACAAGTACAATTACAAGTAGTAATAAAGTAGAGCGTTAGTTCTTTTGAATTAATAAACAAAGAGTTACAGGAGGCAAATAATAAAACATTTTACAATGAAGAGTTTGATCCTGGCTCAGGATGAACGCTAGCGGCAGGCTTA
>CAYGGD010000093.1:0-7304 GCA_964349315.1 uncultured Muribaculaceae bacterium | reverse complement strand
TATGAAAACCGGACAAAAATTTAAGAACACATGGAAGTGGCTGGCTGGAATCGTTATCTTCGCAATCCTATTTATTGTTATTAAAAATTGGGATGCTTTTGTAAATGGATTTAATTCCGTTTAAATAATCCTTATGAGTTATCTCCATTTCTACCCACAGTTTATAGCTCCACCTCCAGTGCTGATAAAACAGCTGCACAATAAAAGGAACTGCAATTAAGGCGCTGACACCCATTCCTGAATATTTCAGCGTTATAAATAGAAGTATTACGGCTACAATCGCTGTAATGGACTGAGCTTTATAGTGAGGTACCTGATTTTTGCTTAGTAAAACAAATGTCGATAACTGAGTAAGAGCCTCAAACATCGAAGCTGCAAACAAAAGCATTATAAGTGCACGCGACAGCAGTGAGGTAGAGCTTCCTATATAATTCAGAATTTCAGGTCCAAAAGAGACTACAAAAACAGCAGAAACAATAAACACAAATACTGCAATAATCTGTGATTTAACAAACATCCTTTTAATCTCTTTTGAATCGAGTTTAAGTTGATTTTGGGTAAGTTTTGGATAATAAGTGTAAAACCATGCAACAGCAAGTGTAATAGTGATATCGGTAATTTGCTTGGTAATACCATAAGATGCCATAACAGAAAGCGGTACATACAATGCCCCAATAACTGCCAGCATTCTGTTTGTAAATACCCAGCTTAAACTGGCCAGACCATTTTTATATGCAGTGTAAAATAATATCTTGATAATATCTAGCCAATTATTCCCCTCTGCATCTCTCAGGCCATCTTTTGTCTCATTGTCATAAAAAGCTCTTCTTGCCAAAAATCTGTTTACCAGTGTTGCCAAAGTTTGACCTGCAACAAGTGAAATTATTCCAAATCCAGCTAATAAAAGAGTTGTTGATAACACTATATGTAGCGACTGGGAAAATACTATAATTTGCCTCGATTTTTTTATCATACCGCGGCCAACAAGAGCAGCATCATAGTAATAAGTAAAAAATTGGTAGCAAAGCAGAGTCCCGTACGCAAACCAGGCAATCTTAGCAGAAATCATGTCTCCGCCAAAATCTTCGAGAAGACGATTAATATACCACACGCCACCTGTTAAAAGCATAAATAAAAGGAGCAATGAAACAAAGCCGTAAAACCGGCTCATTGCTTTAAGAACCCCTTTTAAAAGAGAGTATGAAATGGGAGAGTCCTCCTTAATTGGAATAAAACCCTCTTTTTGGAGCATTTGCGCCCCAGAAAAAACATAGGTAACTGCTCTGGAAAAGGTCTGAAAAAACCCGAAGTCCAAAAGATAGATCATCGAATTAAGACCTATCATAACACTCCACAAACCAACCTCTTGCTCCGGGAGCATTCTAAGGATAACCGGCAACACAATAAGCGCAGATGCCACCCTCATAAAGGTGGCACCGTAGTTCCAGAATAGATCTGCTTTAGTGATTTTCATCTTGTAGTCCCACCAGGACTCGAACCTGGATCTGAAGTTTAGGAAACTTCCGTTCTATCCCTTGAACTATAGGACCATTAAGCTATTCAGGATCGTATGCCCATTTGTAATACATGGCTCCCCAGGTAAAACCGGCTCCGAAAGCAGAAAAGATTAAAGTATCTCCCTTCTTAAAATTCTTTTCAAACTCCCATATAACAAGCGGAATGGATGTCCCTGCTGTATTACCGTATTTTTCAATATTAATCAATATTTTCTCTTTCTGCAAACCCATTCTTTTTCCTGTAGCTTCGATAATTCTCATATTTGCCTGATGAGGAATAAGATAGGCGATACTTTCCGATGTTATGTTATTCTTTTCCATTATCTCCACAGAGACATCGGCCATTCTGCTGACTGCATACTTAAACACAGTCTGTCCGTCCTGATATACAAAATGCTCTCTGTTCCTGACGGTCTCCTCGCTGGATGGATATGCCGAACCGCCTGCTTTCTGGAACAAATAATGCCTTCCTATACCGTCAACATGCAAAATTGAATCCATCAGGCCTGAAGCGTCGTCCTGGCAAGGTTCAATCATCATGGCAACAGCAGCATCACCAAAAAGGGGACATGTGGTTCTGTCAGTATAGTCAGTTATCGCAGACATTTTTTCTCCGGTCACCAGAATCATCTTTTTAGACCTTCCGCTTTCAATAAACGAGGCTGCTGTCTCAAATGAAAAGATAAATCCCGAACATCCGGCGTTAATATCGAATCCCCATGCGTTCATAATTCCTGCCTTGTCGCAGATAATATTTGCAGTAGCCGGAAACATCATATCAGGGGTAACCGTGGCACACAAAACCATATCTATCTCCTCCGGTTTTGTTCCTGTTTTTTCTAATAATCTTTTTACCGCTTCAGTACCCATATATGAGGTTCCAACGCCTTCCTCCTTTAAAATTCTTCTCTCTCTCACACCAATTCGCGTCATTATCCACTCGTCGGTAGTATCTACTATTTTCGAAAGCATTTGATTATCCAGAATAAAATCCGGCAAATATGCTTCGACAGCAGTTATTACAGCTCTTTTTTTACCGTTCATAAGAGATTGCTTCAATAAATATGTTAACTAAGGTATATGAACAAACGCGGAATTTGAAATATCAAATCCCGACAGGATGTAAATACAAAAATCCCGGGCTTATCGCCCGGTAAAATAAATATCGTACCGAAACAGATTCAGAGTTAGCACTAGTCGCCCCAAGAACAATATTCTGCGGAGCGAAGTCTATTCTCCAAGCATCTGATCCGATTCTCATCGAAATTATGCGTTTGCTTTTTCAATAATAAGCCGTCCTCTGTAAAAGCCGCACTCAGGGCAAACTCTGTGATACAAAACGGCTGCACCGCAATTGGAACATGTTCCCAATGTAGGGAGTTCTGCTTTATAGTGAGTTCTGCGTTTATTTCTGCGGGTTTTAGAAATTCTGTGTTTCGGATGTGCCATCGTATGTATATTTACAATATTAATTTATTAAATCTTTTAACTTTTCAAACGGAGAAACCGACTCTTTACTTTCAGATATTTTCCCCGAATATTTATTAAGTTTCTCTATCATTTCAGGGTCGCATTCCCCGGACTTATGAACTCTTTGCAAAGGTAGCGAAAGAGCTATATAATCGTAAAAAAACTGTCTTAAATCTAACTCACTCTCGGTTGTACTTAAAACCATAATATCGTCGGTTTCTTCACTTACTTCATCAGAAAATTTCACCAACAACATAAGGTCTCTATCAACCACTGTGGTCATCTCCTCCAAACATCTGTCACACTGAGTTGTGACACTTCCCTCCATTAAACCCTTAATTTCTATAATATTGGAACCTTTCTCAAAAATAAGTGAGATTTTGATATCAGCACCTAAAATATCTTTCTGAGGGTAGTTCTCAAAAAAAGAGTTGTCTATGGCAAAATCAAAAAAATGCTTTCCAATTGACATCCCTTTTATGGGCAATATATAATCTCTCTCAGTCACTTTATTCATACAGGAAATGAGCCCGCAAAGTTAAACTATTTTTTTAAAATAGCAACCCCAGCTAACCCTTTCTTCTCTTTCTCTCGTGCTCTTCCAGATAAATTTTTCTTAACCTTATCGATTTAGGTGTAACCTCAACCAGCTCATCCTCCTGGATGTATTCAATGGCCTCTTCAAGTGAAAACTCTATGGGAGGTGGCAATATTACCTTGTCATCTGTTCCGGATGCTCTTACATTAGTGAGTTTTTTAGTCTTGCAAAGGTTAATTCCCATATCGTCGCCTCTTGTATTCTCCCCTACAACTTGCCCGTTGTATATTTCGTCACCGGGGTGTATAAAAAACTTACCCCTGTCCTGAAGCTTGTCCATTGCATAAGCAATCGCTGTACCTGTCTCAATGGAAATCAGCGATCCATTATTTCGCTTTTCAATCTCTCCCTTAAATGGTTCGTATGACTTAAACCTGTGCGCCACAACAGCCTCTCCTTGAGTAGCCGTTAAAAGGTTACTCCTTAACCCGATAAGCCCTCTGGAGGGAATTTCAAAATCAAGGTGAACTCTCTCTCCTCTGTGCTCCATATGCATAAGAGTTCCTTTTCTTCTGGTAACCATTTCAATAGCTCTTCCTGCCATCTCTTCGGGAAGATCTATGGTCAAATGCTCTACAGGTTCACACCTGATTCCGTTAATATTTTTATCTATAACTTTTGGCTGGCCTATTTGCAGTTCAAATCCTTCGCGACGCATAGTCTCAATTAAAACAGAAAGATGTAATACTCCCCTTCCGTGCACAACAAATGAGTCGGCAGTTAATCCATCTTTTACCTTTAATGCAAGGTTTTTCTCCAGCTCTTTCTCCAATCTGTCTTTAATATGCCTTGAAGTGACATACTTTCCCTCTCTCCCGAAAAAAGGAGAGTCGTTAATGGTAAAGAGCATACTCATCGTTGGCTCGTCAACAGCTATAGGAGGAAGAGGTTCGGGAAACTCCAGATCGGCAATAGTGTCTCCTATTTCAAAACCCTCAATACCAACAATGGCACATAAATCGCCACTCAAAACCTCCTCAGTTTTAACTTTGGCAAGTCCCTCAAACACCATCAGCTCTTTAATTCTGCTCTTTTCTGTACTTCCGTCTCTCTTACATAGTGAAACCGGCATTCCAGGTCTCAGCACACCTCTTCTTACCCTGCCGATTGCTATTCTTCCGACATAAGGAGAGTACTCCAGCGATGTAATAAGCATCTGCGGTGTTCCCTCAAGAAACTCCGGTTCAGGGATCTCCTCAATAATTGTATCCAACAGAGCTGTAATATCAGAGGTTGGAGTTTTCCAGTCTAAAGACATCCACCCCAACTTGGCACTGCCATATATGGTTTTGAAATTGAGCTGCTCTTCAGTTGCATCAAGAGAAAACATAAGATCAAAAACCTGCTCATTAACCTCGTCAGGTCTGCAATTCGCTTTATCAACCTTATTGATAACGACAATGGGCTTCTTGCCCATACCGATAGCTTTTTGCAAAACGAACCTAGTTTGTGGCATAGTGCCCTCAAAAGCATCGACAAGCAAAAGAACTCCGTCAGCCATATTCAACACCCTCTCAACCTCACCGCCAAAGTCCGCATGACCGGGGGTATCTATGATATTAATCTTGTAATCTCTGTAAGGAACCGATACATTCTTTGCAAGAATTGTAATTCCTCTCTCTCTTTCAAGGTCGTTATTATCTAAAATCAGTTCGCCCATTTTTCCGGCGTCTCTGAAAAGCATTCCTTGAAGAATCATTCTGTCCACCAGGGTGGTTTTGCCATGATCGACATGTGCTATAATGGCAATATTGCGTATTTTCTGCATAAGTAGGGCGCAAAAGTAGAAAAAATATTACTTTTGTCGTCTAAATGTACAAAAATAATCTCCTTATGACAGAAAAAATTCTAATTGTAGACTTTGGGTCTCAATTTACTCAGCTAATTGGCAGAAGATTGAGAGAGATGAATGTTTACTGCGAAATAGTTCCCTACAACAATATTCCGGTCATTTCAGACGAGATTAACGGCGTAATCCTTTCCGGGAGTCCTTTTTCTGTCAGAGACCAAAAGGCTCCTCTGATTAACCTTGACAATATCAAAGGTAAAATTCCTCTACTTGCTATATGCTACGGAGCCCAGTATCTTGCCAGACACTATGGAGGCGAAGTGAGCCCTTCACTTGCAAGAGAATATGGTCGGGCTCACATAACAATAACAGACTCCGGTTGCCCACTCTTTAAAAATATAACTGATAACTCTCAAGTGTGGATGTCACACGGCGACACAATAGAAAAACTGCCCGAAAACGGAATTAAGGTTGCTTCAACCGATGATATTGTAAACGCTGCCTACAGGATTCAGGGAGAGAACACATTTGCACTACAGTTTCATCCCGAAGTGTATCACACAACTGAAGGGAGCACTATATTGGAGAATTTTGTAAAAGGAGTCTGTGGATGCTCAGGAAACTGGACACCTGCATCCTTTATCGAAAAGACAGTTGCAGAATTCAAAACCCTTATTGGCAATGAGAAAGTAATTTTAGGTCTGTCGGGAGGTGTTGATTCTACTGTTGCGGCAGTTCTTCTGAATAAATCTATCGGCAAAAATCTTCACTGCATATTTGTAGACAATGGTTTATTAAGAAAAAACGAGTTTGAAACTGTCCTTGACTCATATAAAAACATGGGGCTGAATGTAACCGGAGTAGATGCTTCTGATATATTTCTCGATGCATTAAAAGGAGTTTCAGACCCTGAACAAAAGAGAAAAATTATTGGCCGTGTCTTTATTGAAATCTTTGATCGTGAGTCACATAAAATTAAAAATGCAGGATGGCTGGCACAGGGAACAATTTACCCCGATGTTATTGAGTCAATTTCTGTAAACGGACCCTCTGCAACAATTAAATCTCATCATAATGTAGGGGGGCTGCCCGATTTTATGAAACTAAAAATTGCCGAGCCTCTAAGAATGCTCTTTAAGGACGAAGTCAGGAGAGTTGGCAGAGCTTTGGGAATTAAAGAGGAGCTTATAGGGAGACATCCCTTTCCTGGTCCCGGTCTGGGAATAAGGATTCTGGGAGATGTTTCTAGAGAAAAATTGTCAATTTTAAAGGAGGCCGATTTTATTTTCATTAATGCTCTTAAAGATAATGACCTGTACAACAAAGTCTGGCAAGCGGCTGCAATACTCCTGCCAATCAAGAGTGTCGGCGTTATGGGCGACGAAAGAACATACGAGTTCACAATTGTTCTTAGAGCAGTAACCTCTACAGATGGAATGACCGCAGACTGGGTACATCTTCCTTATGAATTCCTGGCGAAAGTTTCCAACGACATAATAAATAAAGTAAACGGAATAAACCGAGTTGTATACGACATATCTTCTAAACCGCCTGCAACAATCGAGTGGGAGTAAAAAACAAAAAGGTTGTTCTGGTACCAGAACAACCTTTTATTTTTTAAATTCTGAAGACAATTACTCTTCCACAACTTCTACAACTTCAGTGCTATCTCCGGGAACTTCTTCTGCGGCTTCAGCCTCAACAACTTCAGTTTCTTCAACCAAAACCGGCTCTTCTTGCTCCTGAGCATTACCTCCGCAAGAAACAAGAACGAATGTAGCAACAGCTAACAATACGAAAAGTTTTTTCATTTTTAATAGTGTTTAGGGGTTAATTCTCAATTAAACACAAATATAAATTATTTATGAATAAAAATCTAAAAAAATATATCAAAACCACCCATAAAAGTAGCTCCGGGCATTGGGAACCC
>CAYGGD010000092.1:0-7362 GCA_964349315.1 uncultured Muribaculaceae bacterium | reverse complement strand
TTTTTTATACCCCCCCCCGCAAACCCAGCAAACACGTAAATGGGGGTCAGACCCCTATTTACAAATCGCGGGAAAGTGAGTAAATAGGTAAATAGGGGTCAGACCCCAAATGGTGCAAATGGTGTTGTTAAAAAAAGCACTATCGGGGGATAGTGCTTTTTTTGGTGTGTGTGATGGGATGTGTTATTCAAATTTTTGCAAGAGGAGCTTCATTAGCTTAACGGCTGCTCCGGAAACTGTTGTGCCAGGGCCAAAAATAGCTGCTGCTCCTTCTTTATATAGTGCATCGTAGTCTTGTGCAGGGATAACACCTCCGACAATAACCATGATATCGTCCCGCCCTAACTTTTTGAGCTCGCTCATTATTTGCGGAACAAGAGTTTTGTGGCCTGCGGCAAGTGACGAGACTCCAACGATGTGAACATCATTTTCTACTGCCTGTTTGGCAGCTTCTTCCGGGGTTTGGAACAGAGGTCCCATATCTACATCAAATCCGCAATCGGCATAACCTGTTGCTACAACTTTGGCTCCGCGGTCGTGACCATCTTGTCCAAGTTTTGCAATCATTATCCGTGGCTGACGACCCTCTTTTGAGGCAAACTCTGCAACAAGTTGTTTTGCTTTCTCAAATTCGCTGTCGTTTTTAACTTCACTTGAGTAAACTCCTGTATTCATACGAATTACTGCTTTGTATCTGCCGGCTACTGATTCGCATGCATCTGAGATTTCACCAAGAGTAGCTCTTGCTTTGGCTGCTTCTACTGCGAGTTCCAGTAAGTTGCCGCTCTTTTGGCGTGCTGCATTGGTTATAGCTTCAAGTGCTGCTTTTACTCTTGCTTCGTCTCTTTTGGCACGAAGATCTTCTAGCCTTTTGATTTGTGATTCACGAACTTTTGTATTGTCGACATCGAGAATTTCCAAAGGATCTTCTTTTTCGAGCCGATATTTGTTGAGTCCTACAATTACATCCAGATTTGAGTCTATTCTGGCTTGTTTGCGTGCTGCTGCCTCTTCGATTCTTAATTTGGGTATTCCTGTTTCAATTGCTTTAGCCATTCCACCTAGCCTCTCAACCTCTTCAATATGCTCCCATGCCCTTTCGGCAATTTCTGCTGTCAGCTTTTCTACATAGTACGAACCTGCCCAAGGGTCGAGAGATTTGGTTATGTTTGTCTCTTCCTGAATGTATATCTGGGTGTTTCTTGCTATTCTTGCAGAGAAGTCGGTAGGGAGAGCAATTGCCTCATCAAGAGCGTTTGTGTGCAACGACTGGGTGTGTCCCAAAGCGGCTCCCATTGCTTCGATGCATGTGCGGGCTACATTGTTATATGGATCTTGCTCTGTAAGTGACCAACCGGATGTTTGAGAGTGAGTTCTCAGTGACATCGACTTAGGATTCTTAGGATTAAACTGCTTAACAAGTTTTGCCCAGATCATGCGGGCAGCTCTCATCTTTGCTATTTCCATAAAATGATTCATACCAATAGCCCAGAAAAATGAGAGGCGCGGGGCAAATTGGTCGATATCCATACCTGCAGCTATACCGGTTCGAAGGTATTCAAGTCCGTCAGCAAGGGTGTATGCCATTTCAATGTCGCATGTTGCTCCTGCTTCCTGCATGTGATAACCGGAGATAGAGATTGAGTTGAATTTTGGCATGTTTTGGGATGTGTACGAGAAGATGTCGCCAATAATTCTCATCGAAAAATCGGGAGGGTAAATGTAGGTATTCCTAACCATAAACTCTTTGAGAATATCGTTCTGAATTGTACCTGACAACTCTTCGAGTTTGGCTCCCTGCTCGAGGCCTGCTACAATGTAAAAGGCAAGAACCGGCAACACAGCTCCGTTCATTGTCATGGAAACTGACATCTTGTTAAGAGGTATCTGATCGAAGAGAACTTTCATGTCTTCGACACTACATATACTTACACCAGCTTTACCTACATCGCCAACAACTCTTGGATGGTCGGCGTCGTATCCGCGGTGTGTTGCGAGGTCAAATGCAACTGAGAGCCCTTTCTGACCTGCGGCAAGGTTACGGCGATAAAATGCATTAGACTCTTCTGCTGTTGAAAACCCTGCATATTGCCTTACTGTCCAGGGGTTCATAACATACATAGTGCTGTATGGTCCCCTTAAAAAAGGAGGGATACCGGCTGCATAGTTAAGATGCTCTAACCCCTCAAGGTCAGATGCGTTGTATGTTCCTTTAACGCCAATCTGCTCCGGAGTCATCCATACCGGCTGCTCTTTTATTTCGGAAGCTTTTACTCCTGAATATTTTATATCTGAAAATTTTGGTCGCATATCTCTTGTTGTTTTAATCTACTTAATTCCCAATTGTGATTGATATTGCCTAAGTGTTTCCAGAACATTGCTTTTAACACTGATAAAGTTATTGACTCCTGCTGAGATAAGCTCCGGTTTGCATGCAGGCTCTCCTGCAACTACAACTATTGCTTTGTCTCCAACCAACTCTTTAATTTTTGGCACAGCTTCGGCGTATTCTTCGTCAGAAGAGCAGGCAATAATAATATCTGCTTTTGCTTTTAGTGCTGCCTCAACTCCCTCTTGTATATTGGCAAAACGGGTGTTGTCTGTAACACTGAAACCGGCAACTGCAAAGAAATTGGATGCGAATTGTGCTCTTGCTCTGCAGAATGCAAGATTACCGAATGTAAGCATAAAGGCATTAGGTGTTTTGTCGCTGGTTTCTGTGGCAAACCTAAGTGCTTCAAATGCCTGGGCTCCCCTGTATTTTTCAATTGGCTCGACAATGGGACTATTGCTCTTTTCCCAATCGGCCCCTCTGGTTACTATATTAAGGGTAACATCGTTGTCTGCTTTTTCTGAGAAGTTAGGATATTGATTAGTACCTAAGATAATCTCTCTCCGGGTAGCTATGTTCAAATCTCTCTTGGTAGATGTTGCTTTTATCTCTGATTGGATATAGCCTTGTTGCAAAGCATTTTGGTAACCACCCTTCTCTTCTGTGTTAAGGAAAAGTTTCCATGCCTGTTCGGCTATGGAGGCAGTTAGATTTTCTATGTAATAGGATCCTGCAGCAGGGTCGGTGATTTTGTTGAAGTGAGATTCTTCTTTAAGTATGATTTGTGTGTTGCGGGCTATACGGTTACTAAACTCAGATGGTTCACGGTAGGAGTAGTCGAAAGGGAGAACCTCAAGGGAGTCTACACCGGCAAGTGCTCCACTCATCGCCTCTGTTGTGCCCCTTAACATATTAACATAAGAGTCGTAAACAGTCATGTTCCACTGTGAGGTTACCGCATGAACCTTAATTTTGCACGACCACAACTCTTTTGCTCCGTACTCCTTTGCAATATTGGCCCAAAGCATTCTGGCAGCACGGAATTTAGCAATTTCCATAAAGTAGTTAGATCCGATAGCAAATGTGAATCTAATTCTGGAAGCGGCTTCATCTGCACTGTAACCCAGGTTGGTAAGAATGTTCATATACTCGCTTGCTGCCGACATGGCAAATCCGAGCTCCTGTACTATAGTAGATCCAGCGTCGTTAAATGAATATGCCTCAACTCCGATAACTCTTATCACAGGGTATTCTTTAACCAGTTCCAGGTTTTCTATCAGGATTTTTTGGTATTCAGGGCAGCAGAAATTACCTGTTGTTGTAAGAGTATTAAGAGGATCAAAATCGAAAGATGCTTTTAATTCGCTGGCGTTTACTCCGGAATTTTCGGCAAACTGAATAAAGGATGCAATTATTTCTGGAGTTGCGCAACCGCAGCCCTCAAAATGAACCTCTGTTTTGGAGAGGTCTATTCCTTTCAGTAAAACGGACATTTTCTCTAATGAAACCGCTCTGTTTCCATCGATACAGAATCCTACAGACTCTACTCCCTTTTTTAATCCATTTACAGCTTGTTCGTTAGCCTTCTGGAAGCTTTCCCATGCACAGTAACCCTGATGTACCAACCAGTCGTTCCCTTTTTCGGTACCTCTTACAAATGGGAAATCACCCGGTTCACTTTTAAGATGTTTAAGGTTTTCAAGATTTTCGGCACGATAGTAGGGGCGCACTGCAATCCCTTCCATTGTCTTCCATACGAGTCTCTTTTCATAATCGGCACCTTTGAGGTCCTTATTTACTACCTCTTCCCACTTCTCTGTGGTAATTGGTTGAAACTCAGCAAATAGTTTTTTTGCCATATCTACTTATTAATTTTATTGAGTATAATCGGAATAATTCCGCGAAGTTACAAATCTTTTCCCGAATTATTAAACCTTTCTCCCTGATAATAGTCATAAGAGCAGAGACAACATAACTAAGTTTGATTTTTTATGAAAAAGGTTTACATTATTTTGATTATGGCTTTTTTGGCCGTTTCCCTCTCAGCACAGAACCGTCCGGTTCAGGATAGAGGATATATGGGGGCAAATCCTGCAAGACTTGCTCCAAAATTTACAACAGAGCAGAGTGAGGCAATTGCTGCTTTAAGAAATGATTTGCAGAAGGAGGTTTTACAGATTAACAACAAACTTGCAGAACTCAGAGCTCAGCTTAGAACTCTTGAGCAGGTAGAAAAGCCTGATATGAGGGCTGTTAATTCGAAAATAGACGAGATTACCTCTTTGCAAAATAAGAGAATGAAAGTTTTGGCTGCCAACAGGGCTAAGGTAAGATCTTTGCTGACAGATGAACAGAGACTTGAGTACGATATGAGTTCGCGCAGGGCAAGGAGAGATTACAGAAAAAAATAGTTAGTCTCTTTTTTCAAGCTCTTCGGCCTTATTGCCGTAGCTGAACATGTCAATACCGGATTCTATGGTTTTATCTTCCTCTTTACCTTGAGGAGAGACCGGGATTCCGGTTTCGCTTTTGTTTGGTTTTGAATTGAGCGTGGCTTTCCGTAGTTCGAAGTTTTGTCCAAGATACTTTTTCCTTACCTCAGGATTACTGGCAAGCACTTCGGCTGTTCCACTCTCCAAAATACTGCCTTCGTAAAGAAGATATGCCCGGTCGGTAATTGCCAGCGTTTCGTGAACATTGTGATCGGTAATGATTATTCCGATATTTTTTGTTTTAAGATTTGCTATAATGTGCTGAATATCCTCAACGGCGATAGGGTCTACTCCGGCAAAAGGTTCGTCGAGTAGAATAAATTTAGGATCTATAGCAAGTGCCCTTGCTATTTCACATCTTCTTCGTTCTCCTCCAGAGAGCTGAACTCCCAGGTTTTTCCTTACTTTATGAAGAGAAAATTCGTCGAGCAGCATTTCGAGTCTGTCTTGTCGCTCTTTTTTTGTTAGCGGGGAGAGCTCCATTACTGCCATTATATTATCCTCGACACTTAGTTTTCTGAAAACAGATGCCTCCTGTGCCAGATATCCGAGACCTTTTTGTGCTCTTTTGTACATCGGGAGGTTTGTTATTTCGAGATCGTCGAGAAATATACGCCCTTCGTTTGGCTTAATCAGGCCCGTAATCATGTAAAAACTGGTGGTTTTCCCGGCACCGTTAGGACCCAAAAGACCAACGATTTCTCCTTGCTCAACTTCGATTGATACATTTTTGACAACAGTACGGGCTCCGTACTTTTTTACCATATTACTGCAATGTAACCGCATTCCTCTTCTCCTATTTTAGTTCCAGATTCAGGTCGTCCTTCATTCCTTTAACCTCGGGATATTTCTCTATCAAAAACTTTGCCTTTTCGTGTGGCATGTACATTTTATTTTCGGAAGAGTCGTCGTCGGGGGTAACTTCTATATGCAGCTTTATCTCTTTATTATTGAGGTTTACTTTTAGAAACTCTACCAGACGAACAATACAGTTATCTTCTATCCATTTTTTCTGAAGCTCGTTTTTAACAGGGAACAGGATAGTATTCTCCTGTATTATAGATGGTTTTGTTTGTGATATTGTTGTTGAAAGACGAGGTAGAGAGCTTTCACTGAGTGCCATTTTGCTCCAAACCTTTAAAAGATGTTCCTGTTCAATCGGCTCGGAACCTATCTCTTTTGCTTTTGCCTTTTTTGATGCCTTACCAATCTCTTCAGCCGACCTCATAAGATTTTTAATAGAGAGAGATGATTTTGGTGTTTCAGAAGCCGGAGTAGAAGCCGGAGCAGAAGCGGTTTCCGAAGCTGAACCCGTTGTGGATGGGGTAGTAGGTGAGGCAGCTGTAGCAGATGCCTTTGCAGATGCGGTTACAGGTGTTGTCGCAGTTGCAGAAGCCGATACGGGTACCCCTTCGTTTATCCATGATGGTGTATTGGCTGCGCAAAGTTTGAGTAAAGCCATCTCTATATGGAGTCGTGGATGGCCACTCGACTTGTAACCCGCTTCACATAAAGAGCTTATATTGAGAGCGTCGTATAAGAAAGGTATTGTGCAGAATTGAGATTGTTCAAGATATTTTTCTCTTATTGAGGGAGCGAGTTCTAAAAGTGGTACGGTTGATTTATCCTTGCATATCAGAAGGTCGCGAAAGTGACTGCTGAGACCACCTATAAAATGGAGAGAATTGAACCCTTTAGCAAGTATTTCGTCGAACAGAAGCAGTGAGTTTACATAATCTCCTTTCAAGAAATAGCCGGTTATATTAAGATAGTAGTCGTAATCAAGAACATTTAGTGAGGTAATAATATTGTCGTATGTTATTGTTTTACCGCAAAAAGCAACTGCCTGATCGAAGATTGTGAGGGCATCCCTCATAGCCCCGTCTGCTTTTTGTGCTATAATGTGAAGGGCATCTACTTCGCACTCAATTCCCTCTTTTTTTGCAATATCAGTGAGGTTTTTAACTATATTCACCACAGATATACGATTAAAATCGTAAGTTTGGCATCTTGAGAGAATAGTAGGAAGAATTTTGTGCTTCTCTGTTGTAGCAAGTATGAAAATTGCGTGCGCCGGGGGTTCTTCAAGTGTTTTAAGAAATGCATTAAAAGCCGATTGTGAGAGCATATGAACCTCGTCTATAATATAGACACTGTAAGTGCCAATTTGAGGAGGAATTCTCACAAGTTCGTTAAGTTGCCTGATATCTTCTACTGAATTATTGGATGCTGCATCCAGTTCGTGAATAGAGTAGGAGCGACCTTGAGCAAATGATACACATGATTCACATTTTCCGCAGGGTTCCATCTGCTCGCCCGGGTTGTAGCAGTTAATGGTTTTGGCAAAAATTCTTGCAGTAGATGTTTTTCCAACTCCTCTGGGTCCGCAGAAAAGATAGGCATGAGCTAACTGTTTACGTACAACCGAGTTTTTTAGAGTTGTAGCTATATTCTCTTGTCCGATAAGACTTTCAAAGTTATCAGGACGGTATTTTCTGGCAGAAACAATAAATCTTTCCATATCGGGCAAAAGTACAA
>CAYGGD010000091.1:0-7537 GCA_964349315.1 uncultured Muribaculaceae bacterium | reverse complement strand
AATAGGCTTGTCCTAAATAAAATTTAAAATTGCTCGGTTTTTACGGGCTAAAACAAACATATCAAAAGGGTATTGCCCTATTTTTGGTAGTGAATTGTAAAACTTAATAATATGAGGCGTGAGATTTTTTCTGGCAAAGAGGGCAGCGGGCTGCTGGTTGCCGTATGTCATTTGGTTGTTATTACAGCTCTTTTGATAGTGCTTGTTTTAAGCTCGATATTTATTTACTCGTGCAGTGGAATTACCTTTACCGACGGTGATCCCCTTAATGGTGAGGGTGAACTTAAACTCTCATTTGGTTCTGGTGGGTTGCCGGTTACAAAGGGAGGTGCTGCCAGTGTACCGGACAGTAATCTCTTTATTCTAAGGATAAAAAACTCTTCGGGTACTTTTGTTTATAACGGACTCTATGGCCAAAGGCCGGAGCAGTTGAAGCTGAGTGCCGGTACATACGATGTTTCTCTCCGGTCAGGCGATTTTACCGCTCCCGCTTTTGATGCCCCTTGTTATGCCGACTCTGCAACGGTGGTAATAGAGGGGGGAAAGGTTACCAATATATCGTTTTTGTGCCGTTTGTCGAATGGTGCTGTTAAGCTTGGGTTTACTCCGGAGTTTATAAGCAGGTTTGCTCAGTATGTAACTGAGCTGGAAGATTCCAACGGATCAAAAGAGTATCCTTACAACGAAACCCGTTATCTGTACCTGAGCCCGGGAGATATTTTCATAAGATTAAAGAGGATTGCCTCAGACGGAGAGAGCAATCCGGAGAGGTTTCTGATTACCAGGAGGGTATTGGATGCGCGCGAGAAGTTAACTGTTAATTTGCACTCTTCCGGCGGCGGAGGGGGTGACGACCAAAACCCTGCAGATGATTCAGAGGTATTTACTGGTATTTTAATTGACACAAGTTCTGTATGGGTGTCAGAAGATGTGGTTGTTGGTGAAAGAAGGGACGGAAGCAGCCGGGAGCTTGCAATTACTGTAGATGAGATTGCCGGTTTTGTGGGGGCCAAAGGTATTTGGGTAAGTGGTTATGTGGCGGGTTACCTCACAACGGCATCTCTGATTTATACTCCTCCTTTCGAAACAGAAACCAACATTGCATTATCTTTGGTTGCAGGCGACAGGGTGCGTGCAAATTGTGCAGGAGTTGCTCTGCCTGCAGGTGAAATCAGAGGGGCATTGAATCTAAAGGCAAATCCAGAAATTCTGGGTAAAAGGGTTTATGTTAAGGGGACAATTACTGAGAGTTATTTTGGCCTAAGGGGTGTAAACAGTGTTACGGAGTATGCTGTAGATTAAAAATATCTTGTAAATTTGCCAAAAGAGTTTTTGTTATGGATTATTACGCACATCCATCTGCGGTAATTGATTCCGGGTGCTCCATTGGCAGCGGAACAAAAATCTGGCATTTTTCCCACATTATGACAGGCTGTGTTATTGGTGAAAATTGTAATATAGGACAGAATGTGGTTATTTCGCCCAAGGTTGAACTTGGCAAAAATGTAAAGGTGCAGAATAATGTTTCGGTTTATTCAGGTGTTATTTGCGAAGATGATGTTTTTCTGGGACCTTCGTGTGTATTTACAAATGTAGTGAATCCGAGAAGTGCTGTAGTCCGCAAAAATTCGTTTGTTTCTACCCGTGTCTGCCGGGGTGCAACAGTAGGTGCAAATGCAACAATCGTATGTGGTAATGATATTGGAGAGTATGCTCTGATCGGGGCCGGTTCGGTTGTTACCAGGCCGGTTTTACCTTACGCTCTGGTTGTGGGCAACCCTGCTTCTCAAACTGGTTGGGTGGGGGAGTATGGTAGTAAACTGGTTTTCGACCAAAACGGTATTGCTGTTTGCCCTGAGAGTGGTCAAAAATATCGGCTTATAGGTGAGGGGGTTATAAGAATTTCGTGATTGGGGGAGCTGTGATGCAAATTAAAAGAGATCTGTTAAGCAAAATACTCTATTCAACCGATGCTTCTCCCTACAGAGAGATTCCTGAGGGGGTCTGTTATCCCGAAAACAAAAGTGACCTTATTTCATTGGTGAAAGATGCCGCACAAAGGGGATTTACTCTGATTCCCCGCGCAGGTGGCACCTCCCTTGCAGGTCAGGTTGTCGGTAACGGATTGGTGGTTGATATCTCACGCCATTTTAACAAAATTCTTGAGATAAATACCTCCGAAGGGTGGGCAAGGGTTGAGCCGGGTGTTGTTCTCGATCAGCTGAACCGTGCTGCGTCTCAGTTTTCACTATTTTTTGGTCCTGAAACCTCCACTTCTAACCGTTGCTGCATGGCGGGTATGGTGGGAAATAACTCCTGCGGCTCACATTCACTCGTTTATGGAAGTACCAGAGATCATCTTCTTGAGGCAGAGGTAATTTTGTCAGACGGGTCGCTTGCTGTTTTTAAAGATCTTACCAAAGATGAATTTAACGAGAAACAGCAGCTAAGTAGTTTGGAGGGAGATATTTACCGATTTATGGGCGGTTTGCTTGGCGATAACCGTTTTTTGAAAGAGGTGGATGAAAATTTTCCCGATAAGGGTGTGAGAAGGCGAAATTGCGGATATGCACTGGATGAGTTTACCGACTCTTCATTTAATTTATGTAAGATTCTGGCGGGTTCGGAAGGAACTCTAGCTTTTATAACCGAACTTAAGCTTAAGCTTGTACCTGTACCTCCTGTACACAAAGGTCTTTTGTGTGCTCACTGCTCCTCTGTTCAGAGTGCTTTTGAGGCAAATATTGTTGCTCTGAAATTTTCTCCGGCAGCGGTGGAGATGATAGATGCCAACATACTGGAGTTGAGTAAATCGAATATTTCACAAAATAAAAACCGATTCTTTATACAGGGTGATCCTGCTGCAATTTTGGTTGTTGAGTTTGTTTCCGAGTCGGAAACAGAGTTGAGGCAGCTTATCACTGCTGCTTCCGAAGCTTTGGACGGGAGTGGTTTTGTTTATCACTCCACCTCTGTTTTCGGGAAAGATACAGCTCGTGTATGGGAGTTGAGAAAGGCGGGGCTGGGTTTGCTTACCTCTATGGCGGGTGATACAAAACCGGTTTCTGTAATTGAAGATACAGCAGTAGCTCCGGAGCGTTTACCCGGCTATATGAGGGATATTTCTGAGATGCTGGATAATCACTCTTTGTCATGTGTATTTCACGCTCATATAGGTACCGGAGAGCTGCATCTGAGGCCTCTTCTTAACTTGAAAAAGGGGGAGGATGTTGAGTTGTTCCGGAAAATAGCTGTAGAAACGGCTCTTATTGTAAAAAAACACAGAGGTTCGCTTAGTGGAGAACATGGCGACGGCAGGCTTAGGGGTGAGTTTATACCTATTATGTACGGTGAGTATCTTTATGGGGTGATGAAGCAGCTTAAGAGGGTGTTTGACCCGGGCTCTCTGTTTAATACTGGTAAAATTACCGATACTCCCCCTATGAACAGCAGTTTAAGGTATGTGCCTGATGTGGCTGTGAGGGAGTATAATACTTTTTTCGATTTTTCGGCTCAGGGTGGTTGGATTCGTGCAATTGAGCAGTGCAATGGTTCGGGTGATTGCCGTAAAGCGGTTGAGTTTGGGGGTACGATGTGCCCTTCGTTTCGTGTTACCGGCGATGAACTTCACAGTACAAGAGGGCGCTCCAATGTGCTGAGAGAGTTTCTGACCAATAGCAAGGGGCTTTCTGCCTTTAAACAGAGGGAAATTGTAGATGCTCTCGACCTCTGTATTTCTTGTAAAGCGTGCAAGAGTGAATGTCCTTCGAGTGTAGATATGACCCGCCACAAGGCAGAGTTTATGCAGCACTATTACGACGCAAAAGGGTACTCGTTTCGCTCTTTTATGATTTCGAGAATGGCTCAGGTTCAAATGATTGGTTCGGTTTTTCCCTCTATTTACAACTATTTCGCAAGCAGTAGTGTTTTCTCTTCGGTTTTAAAAGGTTTGCTTCGCTTTTCTGCAGAGCGTTCTATTCCGCGCTTGTCGCGGTTTACTTTGAGGAGCTATGCAAAGCGCCACTCTCCAATGGGGTCTGACAAAAAGGTATATCTTTTTGCAGATGAGTTTACCAATTACAATGAGGCAGAGGTTGGTGTAGCTTTTATTGAGCTTATGGAGGCGCTGGGTTATTGTGTTATTGTTCCGGAGCACTACGAGAGCGGAAGGGCTGCTCTTTCGAAGGGAATGCTTCGTCGTGCAAAAAGGCTGGCAGAAAAGAATGTTGTTGCTCTGAAAAATATAATTAGTGCGGATACTCCTCTGGTTGGTATTGAACCCTCTGCAATTCTCTCTTTTTCAGATGAATATCCCGACCTGGTGTCGGCCTCTTTAAAGGGGGAGGCAAGGCAGCTTGCCGACAATTGTTTGTTGTTCGACCAGTTTATTATGAGAGAGTTTGAGGCGGGCAGAATTGATGCTTCTAAATTCACTGATGCTCCTCTCAACATTATTCTGCATGGCCATTGTCACCAGAAATCTCTTGCATCGGTTAAGCCGTCGGCGCAGATGTTGTCGATACCGGTAAATTACAGAGTAAAGGAGTTGGAGACGGGCTGTTGCGGTATGGCCGGCTCGTTTGGTTATGAAAAAGAGCACTATAGTTACTCTGTGCAGATAGGGGAGCAGCTTCTGTTTCCGGCTGTTCGAGCTGCATCTTCTGATACTGTAATTTCGGCTCCGGGCACATCGTGCCGTCAGCAGATTTTTGACGGCACAGGCCGGGTTGCAAAACACCCTGTTGTAATACTGAGAGAAGCTGTAATTTGCAATTAAAAAGAGGGGTCGAAAATTGCTTTCCGGACTCCCTCTTCGTTGCAAATTATAAGCTCTGAGAGCTTCTCAACCGTTATGATGCGGGTTGATTCCTGTAACCGGCTCGGGGTCTTCCCGGACGCTCGGTGTTTCTGTTACCTCTTGCTCCACGACCTCGTTCACCTCTGCGTACTCCGTCGATGTTGCCGCTGCCGTCTCTTCTTCCGATACCCGATCCGTCTCTTACTCCGGCTCTGTTACCTGTTCCGTCCATAAGTCCGCTTCCGGTTCCTATAGTACAGGTGCCATCTTCGAAATTATCGCATATTCCGTTGGCGTCGGCATCTACAAAACATGATCTTCTGGCTGTTTGCGTTGATTGTTCTTGAGTTTGTACCTGTGCAGATGCTATTGTTGTTGTTGCTGCAAGCACTAGTGTCATTAAAATTACTTTTGTTTTCATCATCTTTTACTTTTTGTTTTCGCCTATAAGACAACTGCTGGTTTAATTTCCTACGCTGTTACGATTAATTCTTCTTCCCGATCTTCTGAAGCCTTGTCCTGCAGGAGTGCTGTTGTCGTTGAATAGGGGTTCGAATATTTCTCGGAGCCTTATCTGTTGCTCCGGGGTACACTTTTGGTAAAGGTTAAGATAGTAATCGGTTGTTGCCTCTTTTAGCATTGCATGTGCATAGCCGATACTGTCGGAGTATTGTTTGGCGGAGGCCCGGTCGGGGAGATCCCGGTGGATAAATTCTTGCTGCCTTGCTTTGTAATAATTGAGAAGGTGAAGAATTTCGTTTGCACTTTGACGGAACTCTCTTGTTTTTACAAGAAAATAATCGAGTTGATCGGGATTGAGATTAAGCTCTTCTCTTAGGTATCGTCCGCTTAATGGTGTTTGCCCGGGGTCGATAACAATAGTATCCCCGGCAGTGGCTGCCTTTTTACCAAAGTAAATTGTGGTGAGAGTGCTTATGTTTAAAATGGCAAGAAGTACCGTAGCCCAGACAAGTATCTTATATTTATGCTCTTTGCTGATTTTCATGGCAATTGTTGTTTAATAATTATTGCTCTTCGGTAGTATACAAATAGAGGTTTTCTATATGTGTGTCGTTTACATTGACTGCCATTTGGTTTTTTTGAGCTGAACTGTAACTGCTTCCTATAAGTATCCCTATTGCTGCTACTGCGGCAATACTTGCTGCCATAGCAAACTTAAAAACAGCACCAAAGGGTTGTTCCCTTGTTTGCTTGTTAAGTGATGCCATCACTTTTTCTGTAAAAAAAGGGTTGAGCTGCTCTTCGAGCTCTTTTTTTACAAATTGGTTTAATATGTCATTTTCTTTTTTCATGGAGTATATTTGACAATTTAATTTTTATTTTCCTACGGTTTAACCTTTGATGTTTTGCAGTTTTTTTCGCAATGTTATTTTACCCCTTTGCAGCAGCTGCTCTACAGCCCCCTCTGTGATTTCCATAATCTCCGCTATCTCTTTTTGTGTCATATCTTGGTATCTTTGCAGTATAAAGGCGGTTTTCTGATTAGAGGGGAGTGTCTCTATCGCTTTTTTAACCAAAAGATCTCTCTCTTTGTCAATAGCTTCTTCTTCCGGATTTTTATCGACAGATAATAGTGTAGCAGGGAAAAACCATCTTCTCTTTTTGCGGTTAAGTTCGTTGATACAGCTGTTAACTGTAAAGCGGTACAGCCAGGTTAAGATTTTAGACTCACCTTTGAAGCTGTCAAGGGAGTTATATGCTTTTATAAATACCTCCTGAACAATATCTTCTGCCTCTTCTCGGTTGTGCATATAGCCCATTGCCACCCTGAACAGAGGTTCGGAGCAGCTTCCGACAATTTCCCGGAATCTCTCTTTATTACCGTTTAGAATATCTTGAACAATCTGCAGTTCTTCCCTTTTTTCCATTATATCTAAAAATACATATTTAATAGACAACTTCGTAATAAGATTCCTACGCAAAGGCATAGTCTGTTGAATATAAAAGAGAGGCTGCCTATTTTTAGACAGCCTCTTTAGCTTAAAATGCGGGTTTGTTACGCTTTTCCTAAGAGCACTTTATCAATTGCCTCTTTGAAGGATGCCTTGGGAAGTGCACCCATTGCCATTTGCGGTGAGCCTTCCATTGGTACAAACAGCAGTGATGGAATACTTCTTATGCCAAATGCTCCTGCAAGTTCCTGTTCCTGCTCTGTGTTAACTTTGTAAATGTATAATTGGTCGCTATACTCACTTGCAAGCTCTTCGAGTATTGGTGCTATAGTTTTACACGGGCCGCACCAGTCTGCATAAAAATCGATTATCGCCGGTTTGTCGCCAAGGTATTTCCATTCTGTCGGATTGGCTTCGTAGTTTGCTACTTTGGTGATGAATTCATCTTTTGTCAAATGTATTGTCTTCATGATTCTATGTTGTTTTTTTCTTAAATATACTTAGTAATAGTGCTCCTAGAATGGTTCCGTAAATTGTGCTGTTAACAGGAGAGGAGGTTATTGCACAACCTCCGCTGTTGCACCCAATAAAGTACCAGTAAAGGTATCCCGCAAGTGCACCGGCAGCTGCGCCGGCTATAATCAGCCACTCTTTCTTTATAAATTGTATTATTTTATTTTTCATTCTCTGATAAATCTGATGCAAAGATAAGGGTATTTTCTGTTATAACAAATTTCCATAAGAAAATAATGCATAAAGAATAATTGCACCAAAAATTAACAACATGAAATATACATTTGAAACAGAAGACAAAAACGAAGCCCTT
>CAYGGD010000090.1:0-7660 GCA_964349315.1 uncultured Muribaculaceae bacterium | reverse complement strand
GAGTGTTTATCCCTATAGCTGCCTGATAAAGTGTACCTTATATTATTAAGCCATCCTCTGTTGATATTCCATGTACCATTAGTATTAAATCTCAAACCAAGATCCTTTGCTCCGGTTTCAAGCTGTGTCCGCTCATCGTCAGGATTTTTGTCGCGGGTATCTTTACCGTAAGAGAGATCAAAAGATGTATTGCTCGATAAATTACCGAATAAATTTGAGTACATCACTCTTGCTGTAGCCCTTTGATAATAGGAGTATGATTGTGTTACATCAGCAACACTGTAAGCATAATCTCCGCTAATGTTAAGGTTGCCTCTGTTTTCGCCAAGGCTTAATCCTTTACTAAGTGAGGTTTGGTAAATTTTAGGGTCGGTTTTGAATCGAACCGAAAGTGGTTCACGGCCGGCTTTCGAACGGATAATAACGGCTCCTGAAGTAAGGTCGCCGTACTCAACCGAAGGGATACCTCTGATAACCTCAACTGACTCTATGTTGTCGGTAGAGATTGACCTTATATCCAGACCCGAGTTAGGAGAAGAGCCGCCACCGACAGATCCTCCTGAACCACTGATAGTAGGAGAAAGAGTCTGAAGGTTTGCGTTATTTGAAAGAGGAGCTCCATCAATAATAATTGCAGTACCCATACTATTCATGTCTGCCCCCTCTGTAAGAGGGATTCCGAGATTTGTTCTATTTGCACCTAAACTGCGAATTGTAAAGGTTTTGGCACTTGAAAGTCCCCCCTCGTAATTGGCTACCCCTCCCGGTAAAAGCTGCATGATATCCGAAAGTGAACTGGTTTGCAAGTGATCCATTGCCTGACGTGAAATATTTGATGCCGTAGCTTTTCCTGCTCTGCTCTCTGTTGCAACAACAGAAACCTCATTCAAACGAAATGAGCTGTACTGCATTTTAAAAGTTAACAGAGTATTGCTACCGGCAGCAATTGATAATGTTGTATCAATTGTCTCCATTCCAAGAAATTCAATCTTGATATTAATTCTTCCGGGCGATAGTCGCTCAAAAGCGAACTCTCCCCGCGAATTGGTTGTCGAAAATGAGCCTTGCGGAAGAATCTGCACTGTGGCAAACTCTACCGGGACATTAGTTGTCCCGCGCTCAAGAACAACACCTCTCAGCGATGCAAAATTGTCTTGAGAAGAGGTCTGTGCCATTAATTGCACATTTACCCCTGCAACAAGAAACAATATTGACGCAATCAAAGCAGTCGCCTTGGCGATACTGCCCGCAAAGAAAATTTTGTCTCTTTTCATTGTTTATAATATTAGTTTGGGTTAGTCTTTAATCTGTTTACTGTTCTTATCAGCTCTTTCTTAACCAAAAGGTCTTTTTCAACTATTGACTGCTTATAGCAAAACTCAATGATTATATCTCTTTTCCACGAATTGGTATACCATCCGAAAGCTTCTGCAAGCAATACGCGCAATTCACTATCGTCCGACTCTCTCATAAAATCGAATAGCTTATCGAGATAAGCAACATTATTTGAATTTCTTAAAGCAGTTATTGTAAATCTCTTGTTTCTTGCAGGAATTTCAGGATCGGAGAGCTGCATAAACTCATTTTTTCTGCTTGTAAGAGTATACTCCAGACGCCCTCTCTCGCTGGCTCTTTCACGGAACCACTCATTTTCACTTGCAGATACATATCTGTCAAAGGCATCTAAAGCCACCGCTTTTTCATAGGCATCAAGCGCCCCTCTAAGCTGAAATTCAACTCTTTTACTGGTAGCTGGAGAGAGACGTAGGTAGTAGATATCTTCCATAAGATCAGGAGATGCATTGGTAGCTGCATTTCTTGCACTGTGTCTTCGTAACAGCTCATAGTTGTCGTACAAACCCGCTTTTATCGAAGCCACAATGTTTTTATTATAAAACTTATTTATAAGGGTAAATGCCTGCATCCTTACAAGTGGCTCTTTGTCGGTAAGTTGTATGTTAAGCAAATTATCGGTATCCAAATCCCCTGACAAAAACAACATTCTCATAGATAATGCTTTAA
Source organism: uncultured Muribaculaceae bacterium (assembly GCA_964349315.1). Taxonomy (GTDB): domain Bacteria; phylum Bacteroidota; class Bacteroidia; order Bacteroidales; family UBA932; genus Bact-08. The sequence goes on along the minus strand of CAYGGD010000090.1, from coordinate 5,638 downwards.
CTTCGGGATTGGCGTCGTTCAGATACTTTTTCCAAAATTTCGCATCACCTCTTTTGTTTACAATTGCCTCATTAAAACCGTCGTCCTCTTTGCGGTATGATGCATACCTGTATGTAGGATCACCTATTAGGTGCGACTCAAGAGTAAACTGATCTCTTGCCCAGTTACCTACACTTACGCCCAGGTCTAGTAGTCCGATTAGCTGATTTGGCCAGATATCCTGGAGTGTATTTACAGAGTTTGCCTTTACCACAACCGTTCTGCCGCCAGGAGCAAAAACATAGTGCCCACTGATGTAGTCGTTTAAATGGAATGACCCATTAAAGCAGGCATCCAGCATAATAAACCTTGCTGCCGGCTTGTAACCGTACATATCGGCAATAGATATATCTACCATTGCATCAATAAGGCTGTCCTGCTTCATAACCTCCGGGTTAAAGGCGTTCTCTACCCACGATTTCGGCACATCGTAATTGTCCAGATAATACTGCTTCGATGCCGAAGTATCGCGTGAGGAACGAATTTTTCCCCTGAAAAACTTCTTTGTCATCTCTATCCACCGGGAGGCGATATTGGTGTTTGGAGAACCATTCAGATACTGTGCATTGGTTCCACCATGATGGTGCAGAATTGCAATATCAAGGTTCTCCTGTGCCAGCTCTGCCATCAATCTGCTCCTTACAAAATCGTCGTAAGTGAAGTCGATATAGTTAACAACTCCCTTCCCGTTTCTTAAAGAGCTAAACTGGGTGGAGAGCGTAAGCCGTTCGTCTGCACGGGCAACCATACAATTAGAGTTGTATCCGTGTCCTGCAAAATAGGTGACTCTCTCAATTTTCCTTTTATCTCTCTTTTCTCTTACAACCTTTGCCAGAAAATCATCTATCAGCTGATACCTGTCCATTCCGGGTACTTCCGGAGGCTTTATTCTTGCACTGTAAATGTCAGAGGACACATAGTGGGGACTGTCATCTGCAAGATTATAGTAGTGATACAAAGTATTGACGCTATCACGGTGTAAGTACTCAAATTTCAAATCGAAATCGTCATAAAAACGGTCAGAGGGGACAGACGACCTGTTCCACTCCCTTCGCTGATCCATCTTAAAGGCCGTTGTAAGGTGCTGTCCGTTCCTTATCATCGGAACAGGAATTTCCCCGACAAACACAGCCCCTTCCAGATTACTCTTATTATAGAGCTCTTTTAGTCGAACCTTTATTGAATCGGGAACGCCCCATTTATCGACAATATAAAAAGTGTTAAGACCATCCTCTTTTAACGCCTGCGAATAGGCATCAAGAGCAGCCCTGTTTTTTTCAAAAACGCCGGGATCCACTACAATTGCAAACCCTCGGGCAGTACTCTTTGCAGTGATCAACAGAGGTTGTAAAACAATGGTTATTAGTAAAATAAATTTATAAAATCTCATTTTAAACATCTTATTAATTAAATATGAATTTATCAAATACCACTATCAAACTATTTGATTATAGCCGATATAAGGAACAAAGTGTCTGTATATAAAGTTTACAGCCACATACTCTCTGTATAGCAATGCTTATGCCTGGGAGAGTCGTAAATTGTTCGGGTATTTATTTTTGAAGAACCGTCGCCCGATAATGCGCGGTACGAATATAGATAGTCAAATGCAACAGTGGAATGGCAAAAGTTAAAATGCGAAAAGCTGTTCGCAACAAACGCAGCGATAGCCGCAATAAAAATAATAAATACAAAATTTGCCATATCAAAAAAAAAATCTGAGCCCGGCAAAGATATGAAATATTATTAAAATTTAAAAAAAACGGAGTTGGATGTGTGATTTATTATTGCAGATGCAGGAAGTCTGGATGTTACAGTTTTTAAAAAATCCCCATTATCAGTGGTAAAAAGAGCAACTCTGTCCCCCTTATTGGTGGTATCTGCCACCCAAAGGTTATAATTATTAACCCCTTCTACAAAAGCAGCTAACTGACGAGGTACATTCATTACTGATATATCACCTTTTACCATCTTCAGGTTTCCTGATAACCTGCCTGTCTCAGCAGCTATCAATTCTGGAATAACTGCTTCCGAAAAATCGTTTTCAGGAATAAAATAGCGGGCAAGTTCAACTGCATTCATATCGGCCGTATCGCATGGTGTGTCGTAAACCACAGATAAATAAAACCTGCCTTTAACACACTGCATCTGATACTTTGAGTAGCAATCTGCAAAAAAGAGAGTATCTGATTTAAAAAAATTAAAAGTGTGAAGAGAATATATCCCGAAAGCATCTTCGGGAGAGCCCATCTCATAAAGCTCTACAGAGTAATTACCCCCTTTATAACTTACATCAACAGCCCGAAGCTCTTTAAAGCCATACTCAAGATAAAGATCACTCCCTCCGTTAATAAAACCATACAGAGCACCCCCGACAAAAGTGCGGTCGCGGACTATTTCCGGCTCCGTACCCTTTAGTAACGAGGCTCCGAAAAGGGAGAGGGTAACCAAAACAATATTCAAAACTATCCTCATACGCTCTTTTCTATCAATGTGATTTTTTCTCTGTCACCTATGCCTAACTTGAGCTTCTGGGCAAGGTCTAGAAAGAGAGAAGCGCTCTTGTTGTCTTCTTGCTGAATACCTTTTTCAATTCTTTTGGCAATAATTACATCATGGCCCGCTCTGTCTACAGCAACAGGATCGCTACCTACCAAAAGCATATTGTAATTACAAATAAACTGAGGTTTGGCTCCCGGACCTCCTTCAAAACATCCCACCAACCCATCTGCAATATTAAGAACAACCTTGTCTCTTAGAGGAGGAAATGCACACACATAGGCGCATGTCTCATGCCACAACCGATGTAAACGGCCTGTATTTGTTATTGAACCGAAAGAGAGATTCTTCAGACACAGAGTTGTTGTTGGTCCAGCGTTCTTAAGAATGGGAAGGTTGATGATTTTGGTTACCTTTTTAGTACATATCTCTGTAAAATAGGAGTATTTCCCACCATTAACCATGTAAGGGATGGTGTAGTCGTCGTACTCTCCCTCCAGGTCGGCATAAAAAAAGTGGCTCTTATCAATTCGCGATTCGCTGTAAAGCTTTCCGTCATGATCATAAAAACCGCCGTTTTCGTCCTGACACTCTGTACCGGTAACAGTTATTCCGGGATAATTATTATTATCGTAACCCGTTTCGTGTAACTGCATCTCGCGTCTGTCCCAGATAACAATATTTTTTTCAGGGATACCCGCCTCTTTCAACTGTCTTATAACAGAGCCGGTTACTGCATGCGATGTGGTAAGCAATCTGCCTGCAACCGGATTCACCTTTAACCCGATAATATCGTCAGGTGAAACAAACTGCAGCCAGGCATCCTTAAGGTTCTCGGCCCCTGTAAGCTCCAGCATAGCAGCAGCTAACATTTTATAGGCAGCAGTTTCGTCGGGCTTTCCATCTATTACTGAATTATTATCAGTAATTTTTACTACTCTGCCCGGATAAAGGCCCGGCATAGAGTCTTTTGTACGGGGAACGGCAATTGCATCAGCAATATTGGTCTCTATTGCATCTTTGCCAAAAACAAATGAGTTTAAATCGGCAGCCTTAATAACAGGTCTTAAGGCAAGCCCTGCTCCCGCAAGTGAGACAGTTTTAAAAAAATCTCTTCTTTTCATAATATTATATATTCCACTCAGTTCCCTCTTTTGTGTCTTTTACTGATACCCCTAAACCTGTTAAAGAGTCTCTGATAGAGTCACTTTTAGCAAAGTCTTTATTGGCCTTTGCCTCTCTCCTCATCTCCAGTAAAAGTTCAACTACACCCTTAAGAATGTTACCGCTTTCGTTATTTATCGACTGTTGTTCGTCCTGCAGCCCTAACACACCGCACACTATATTATCAAATAATTGTATAAGCTGCTCTTTGTCGTCGGAGGTAAGTTGCTGTTTTTTATATTTTGCCGAATTCACCACCCTTACTGCCTCAAAAATATGGGCAAGAGCTATTGGTGAGTTAAGGTCGTCACACAAGGCAGAGTATACTCCCGACACAATATCGGCGGTTTGAGAAGACAATCCGCTCCCCTCACTCTTGATATGTCTGACATCTTTGCAAGCCTGCATCAGTTTCTTGTATCCTTTTTCTGCCGCAACAAGAGCATCATTGCTAAAATCGAGAGTGCTTCTGTAATGTGCCTGTAAAATAAAAAACCTTATTGTCATTGGGCTGAATGACTGAGACAACAGTTGATGGCTGCCGGTAAACAACTCTTCGAGAGTAATAAAATTACCAAGCGATTTACCCATTTTCTGACCATTAATGGTTATCATATTGTTGTGCATCCAGTATTTAACTCCGCTCTCTCCTCTGGCTGCAGTGTTTTGTGCAAGTTCACACTCGTGATGAGGAAACAAAAGATCCATCCCCCCACCGTGAATATCAAAAGTGGTGCCGAGATACTTGGCGCTCATTGCCGAGCACTCCAGGTGCCATCCCGGGAACCCTTCGCCCCAGGGCGAAGGCCACCTCATAATGTGTTCTGGAGATGCCTTTTTCCAAAGTGCAAAATCGAAAGATGACTTTTTGTCCTGCTGACCTTCAAGGTCTCTGGTATTACTCATCATATCGTCTAAAGAGCGCCCCGATAGTACACCATAGGGATACACAGAGTTGTATCTGTTTACATCAAAATAGATTGAGCCATTGCTCTCATAGGCAAAACCCTTTTTAAGAATATCACCTACAAGAGATATCTGCTCTATGATATGTCCCGAAGCTCGTGGCTCTATGCTCGGAGGCAGTGTGTTCAGCAATTTCATCGCCTCGTGATAGCGAATTGTAAAATGCTGTACCACCTCCATAGGTTCGAGCTGCTCTACTCTTGCCTTTTTGGCAATTTTGTCCTCTCCCTCGTCAGAGTCACTCTCCATATGACCCACATCTGTAATGTTCCTGACATACCTCACCTTATAACCAAGATGCCTCATAAACCGAACCAGTACATCGTAGGTTATTCCCGGGCGGGCATGCCCCAGATGAGCATCGCCATAAACAGTAGGTCCACAAACATAAATACCCGCAAAGCCCGGAGTAATTGGTTGAAAAATCTCTTTTTTTCTGGTAAGAGTGTTATAGATTACAAGTTCTTTTTGCATATTTAATGGGATATAACCCCCAAAAATAGGCATATTTTTCTATTCTGACCAATTATCGTCCAGTTTTATGCTGTGAGCAAGGATCTCATATGTTTGTCTTTCTACCCCCGTTTTGGTTGTATAATTAACCGGTTTAATCTTTCCGGAAAGCGATAGAAAAAGGCCCTTTTTAATTTTTGCAAAATCGGGCATATTTTTTCCTGCCCAGGCAACAACATTATGCCATACTGTCTCCTCTACAAGCTCTCCTTTCTTGTTTTTAAAACTCTCGTTTGTGGCAAGAGAAAATCTCATTACAACCGCACCATCATCGAAGCTGTTAATCCTTGGGTCTGAACCCACATTTCCCCTCAAATCTACTTTGTTTAATGACTTTTCCATAACGTAAAATTTATAGTTTATTCAATGCAAAAAAAGCCGTAATAAATCTATTTTCAGGTTAAAAAGGACAAAAGATTGAAGCAAAAAATATATTTTTATATGTAAATCGTTAATG
>CAYGGD010000089.1:0-7667 GCA_964349315.1 uncultured Muribaculaceae bacterium | reverse complement strand
AAATTTAGATAATAAACTTCTCTTTAAGCTTTGATATAATAATACCAACTGCCTCTTCGGGTTCAACTTCAAATTGCTCTCCGGCGCTTTTGATTCCTTTGGAGAATGCCTTATGAACTTTTGTCGGCGAGCCCTTTAATCCCATCTTTGTCTCATCTGCCTTTATATCAGATACTCCCCAAACTGTAACCTCTTTATCAATAGCCTCTACAATTCCTCTTACAGTCATATACCTGGGTTTATTGGCCGTCGACAGAATGGTAACCAAAAGCGGAGATTTTGCCTCCAGAATTTGATAGCCCTCCTCTGTCTCTTTTTTTACTGTAAATAGCGATTTTCCATCGTATTGAATATCCTGGGCATAAGATATTTGAGGCAAATCGAGATGTTCTGCTATTTGTGGCCCCACCTGAGCTGTATCACCATCTATTGCCTGCCTTCCAGTGATGATAAGATCCCACTCAAGTTTTTTAAGAGCAGATGCAAGTGCATTTGATGTAGCCAGCGTATCTGCTCCGGCGAACTTTCTGTCTGTAAGTAAAATTGCCTCATCAGCTCCCATTGAGAGTGCCTCTCTGAGCACAGCATCGGCCTGTGGCGGCCCCATAGTTATTACGGTTATATGAGCATCGTATCTGTCTTTCAGCATTAATGCCGCTTCGAGTCCGCCCTTATCATCCGGATTTATTATACTGGGAACTCCGTCTCTTATAAGCGTACCGGTAGTCGGATTAATCTTAATTTCCGTTGTGTCAGGAACCTGCTTTATACAAACTACTATTTTCATGTATACTATTTTATTTCATTTACTATTTAAAAATTTTTGCCGCAATTACCATTCGCTGTACTTCTGAGGTACCTTCGTATATCTCTGTTATTTTGGCATCTCTCATCATCCTCTCAACAGGGTACTCTCTTGTGTAACCGTAACCACCGTGAAACTGAACAGCTTTTGTAGTTACCTCCATAGCTGTTTCAGATGCAAATAACTTTGCCATAGCTGCGTCTGCAGAATATGACACTCCTGAATCTTTTTTGAATGCAGCAGCTCTTACCAAAAGTCTAGATGCTTCTGTCTTTGTATGGAGATCTGCCATCTGAAACTGAGTATTCTGGAATTTTGAAATTGATCTTCCAAACTGTTTGCGCTCTGTTGTATACTTAATTGTTTCATCCAAAGCACCTTGTGCAAGGCCAAGGGCCTGAGCAGCAATGCCTATTCTGCCTCCGTCAAGAGTTTTCATTGCAATGCTGAATCCTCCTCCAATTTTGCCCAAAAGATTAGATTTAGGAATACGGCAATTTTCAAAAATCAACTCACTTGTAGCTGAACCCCTTATTCCCATCTTAAGCTCTTTCTTTCCAATAGAAAAACCAGGAGTATCCTTCTCTACAATAAAGGTCGAAATTCCTTTTACTCCCTGAGATTTGTCTGTCATTGCAAAAACAATGTAGACATGAGCATATCCGGCATTTGTAATAAAAATTTTTGTACCATTCAATACATATTCATCCCCATCATCGACAGCTACAGTTTGCTGCGATGATGCATCTGTTCCGGCATTTGGTTCAGTTAATCCAAATGCTCCAATCCACTCTCCGCTGCAAAGTTTGGGAAGAAATCTTTTTTTCTGCTCTTCGCTGCCCATTTCATAAATTGGAGCAACGCACAAAGAGGTATGAGCCGAAACTATTACCCCAGTGGTTCCGCAGACTCTTGAAAGCTCTTCTACAGCAATAGAATACATAATATTATCACCCCCGGCTCCTCCGTATTCAACAGGTATTGGAATTCCAAAAATTCCCAGTTTTGCCATTTTTTTAACATTCTCAACCGGGAACATCTCTTTCTCATCGACCTCTGCAGCAATTGGTTTAACCTCCTTCTCGGCAAACTCCCTAATCATCTGTCTGAATAACTTCTGCTTTTTGTTTAGTTCAAAGTTCATTTCAAATTATATAGATTTAATTATTAATGCAGTACCCATACCTCCTCCGATACATAACGAGGCAAGACCATACTCTTTATTATTCGCTTTTAATGCGTGAATAAGAGTTACTACAATTCTGTTGCCAGATGCTCCGATCGGATGTCCGAGTGCAATTGCTCCTCCGTAAACATTACATCTCTCATCAATCCACTCCTGAGACACTCCGTAGCTCTCCTTTAACTCACGGATTACTCCAAGAGACTGAGCTGCAAATGCTTCATTCAATTCAATAAGATCCATATCAGAAAGCTTCATATTGGCATTGTTCAGTGCATTTTTTATTGCAGGAACAGGTCCCATACCCATAATTGAAGGGTCTACACCACCCTGTCCGTGGGCAACAATCTGTGCAATTGGCTTAAGTCCAAGTTTGTTAACCGCTTTTTCTCCTGCTAAAATTACAAAAGAGGCTCCGTCATTAACACCAGAGGAGTTACCGGCTGTAACACTACCCTCTTTTTTGAAAGCAGCCCTTAGACCCTTTAGCTTTTCAATAGTAGTTGTCCTGTTGGGGTATTCATCTCTTTTAAAAATGGTGGTCTCTTTTTTAGTAATAATTTCGACATTAACAGTCTCATTGTCGAAAGCACCTGAATCTACAGCCTTAATTGCCTTTTGTTGCGAAGAGAATGCAAACAAATCTTGCTCCTCTCTGGATATAGAGTATTTATCTGCAATGTTTTCTGCAGTTATTCCCATGTGATAGTTATTGAAAACATCGGTCAAACCGTCGCAAATCATATGGTCTGCTACTGTAATGTTACCCATTTTTACTCCATTCCTTATACCGGAGCCGGGCATTACAAACCCTGCATTAGACATAGATTCGGTACCTCCTGCAATAACAATCTCAGCTGCACCCGAAACTATATCGGCATAACCATTCATTATTGATTTCATTCCCGATCCACAAACCATATTTAGAGAGTAAGCTGGTACCTCAACAGGTATTCCGGCTTTCAGGGAACACTGGCGGGCAATCCCTTGACCGTGCCCTGCCGACAGGATATTTCCTACGATTACAGAATCTACCTGCTCAGGTTTAATTCCTGACTCTGAGAGTGCTTCTTTAATTACAATAGAACCAAGTTCACCCGGAGTAAAGCCGGAGAGAGAACCCATAAATTTGCCTATAGCAGTTCTTTTTGCTGATACTATAAATACCTTTTCCATAATTAACTCCTCATTTTAATAAGTTTATCAGAAATAATTAATTTGGCGCCTGTAGCAGACTGAATCTCTTCTACAGTTATTTCGGGGTGGATTTCTGTAAGTAGAATACCTTTTTCTGTAATTTCCATAACTCCCATTTCGGTTATAATCATATTAACCTGGCCGGCAGCCGTCAGAGGTAAATTGCATTTTTTCAAAATTTTATGAGCACCTTTTGCTGTGTGTTCCATAGCAAGAATAACTCTTTTTGCCCCAACAATAAGATCCATTGCTCCTCCCATTCCAGGGGTTTTCTTGCCCGGGATCATCCAGTTTGCAAGATTTCCCTCCGCATCTGCCTCAAGAGCACCAAGAATTGTAACATCCACATGTCCTCCTCTTATCACAGAAAAAGAGATGGAAGAATCAAAACAGGAGGCACCGGAAAAATAAGTTATATAACCCCCTCCGGCATTAGTGAAGTTTTTGTCTTCCTTTCCGGGTTGTGGCTCAGGACCCATCCCCAACAGTCCGTTTTCCGATTGAAGGGTAACCTTTATCCCTTCGGGTAAAAAGTTGGGAACAAGTGTGGGGAGTCCTATACCCAAATTAACAACATCACCGTCCTTTAATTCGAGGGCTGCCCTTCGGGCAATCACCTCTCTGATCTGATTTTTATCCATATCAATAGATTTTAATGGTTATCTCTCTGTTTTTCTTCTGACAAATTCTTGGGCAATATAAGATCCTACGTCATCAGCATAGCTATTCATTCCAAATCCGGCATCATAACCCAACTCTTTAGCCAATTCATGATTAATCCGCGGTCCGCCACATACTAAAATTACCTTATCTCTTAATCCCTCTGCCTCCAATAACTCTACTAACTCGACAAGATTTTTTATATGTACATCTTTCTGAGTAACAGTCTGCGAAACAAGAAGGGCATCTGCTTTTAATTCAATTGCTTTAGCAATAAAATCTTCGTTTAAAACCTGAGACCCGAGATTATATGCCTCAACCATTTCGTATCTTTCAAGACCATAGTGGCCGGCATACCCCTTCATGTTCATTATAGCATCAATCCCGACAGTGTGAGCATCAGTTCCTGTGCTGGCACCTATAACAACAAGAGGTCTTCCGATGTTTTCCTTGATGTACTCATCAGTCTCATGCATATCCATAACATCGCTCTCAACTTTGGGAACATAGATGCTGGTGTAATCAACCGAATGGGTACAGTTTCCGTAACAGTTAAAAAATGTGTATCCTGGAGTCAGTTCCTTAAAATATACAACTTGCGGATTATCAAAACCCATTTTTTTCAAAAGCTGCTTTGCTGCTTCTGTTGCTTCAGCACCTTCGGGAACAGGTAAGGTAAAACTAAGCTGTACTTTTCCATCGTTTAGAGTGTCACCATAAGGTGTAACTTTTTTTAAATCAAGCGTCTTATCAAAGTCATTGCTCTTTGTAGAATATAAACCTCCGCTCATATTATTTACCTCCTTTCATTAAGTTTATAAATGGATTGGAATAATTATCAGTTTTTGCCACTACGCCATCCAATCCTTTACCTCCGGTTTTAGCTCTTTTAACATCTCCGAATAGTCCAAGTTCAAGCGCAGAAAAGAGTCCCTCTTTTTCAATTTTTTCCAGTGTATTGATTGCCTCTTCAAGTACCGATTCGGCTCTTTTACGAATAACTCCATTCTCTTTATATTCAACCTCGTCTCCGAGATTTTTCATATTACTGAAAATATATCTGGCATTTTCAATTGAAAGATATCTGTCTGACATAAACGGCGTATGAATTGCCTCAGTAGGCATGCCAAGCAACTGAATCCCCTGCTGAGTCCATATTCCTATAATATTAAAAAGCGCATCTTGAATGTGTCCTTTAAAGATATTTCCTGTCATAAACTTCGTTGGAGGCATGTATTTTAAAGGTGCTTTAGGAAATATCTCCCTTGTCATTTGTGCCTGAGCCAGTTCATATAAAAAGCCATTCTCAAGCTCGGGATTCATTTCAAAAGCATGACCAAGGCCCATTTGTTCTTCAGGAATTCCGGCCAAAAGAGCAAGCTGTTCGTTTATAAAATCAGAAGCTAAAACTGTGTGAGCCTCCTCAAAAGCATCAGCAGTGGTAAGATAGTTGTCTTCTCCGGTATTTATTATAACACCTGCAAAACCATTTATTACTCTTGAGAAAAACTGATCTACAAGCGTTCTCTGCATATTAATATCTCTGAATAAAATTCCGTACAGAGCATCATTAAGCATAACATCCAGCCCTTCGAAAGCACCCATTGCAGCAATCTCAGGCATACATAATCCTGAGCAATAGTTGCAAAGCCGTATATATCTTCCCAGCTCTTCGCCCACCTTATCAAGAGCACTTCTCATAATTCTGAAATTTTCCTGAGTTGCAAATGTACCTCCAAAGCCCTCTGTAGTTGCTCCATAAGGGACATAGTCGAGTAGTGACTGCCCGGTAGTTCTGATAACAGCGATAACATCAGCACCCTGCCTGGCAGCTGCTTCGGCCTGAACAACATCTTCATAGATATTGCCGGTTGCCACAATAACGTATAGATAGGGTTTTGGCCCCTCACTTAAGTTAGTTATATAGCTTTCCCTTCTCTCTCTTCTTGCTTTAATCTTTGCAACAGCATTTTTAACAACCGGCTCTATTGCCGACTCTCTCGCCTCTCTTGGTGCTATTGTCAGTTTAGTAATATCAAGCGTTTTTTCAGCTACCTTCTCTGCTATTTCCTGCGGCTGCAATCCGGTTACCGCCATTGCATTGGAGATGAAAAAAAGAGCACCTTCGTTAAGAAGGCCTTTTGATTTAAGTTCATCAACTATTACATTCGGAAGAGGTACATCATTGCTGTCAGTACCATCAATACCTGTAAGCCGGCAGATGGTTCGTTCAACTGCAACCGTAGTATAATTATCTACAAATTTCTGAACTTCAGTTGCAATAGAATATGCCAACTCCCTGGCGTGTCCAACTCTTTTAAAGTCTAGTCCTAATTTACTTTGCATTTTTATCTGTTTTTTGTCTTTCTAACTTTTTTCTTGATAAATCAATCCACTCCCTGTCAATTCCTATATTCTCTGCAATATTGAGAGCTTCGGCCGGGGCGTCAGAATTATCGGAGGGAATAAGGGAATAGTTCATCTCTCCGTTAACAAAACCCTTTACCCTTAAACGCCTGCAATTACTACACTCAAATGAATAGTGGGTTGTCAGCACCGACATTGATGCATATTTGTTTAGCATTTCCAATAAAGCAGATGCTATGGCCTTTCCTTCGTCCGGATTAGTTGTCCTTGCAGGTTCGTCAACCAAAGCTAAAACATAAATGCCCGATTTAATTGTCTTTAACAGATTATCTATTCTTTTCATCTCTCCGGCAAAGGAGGATAATCCCCTTTTATAGTCTTCTTCATCACCGAAAGAGTAATGGATACTCTCAACCGGAACTATTGATGCATCTGTCGCCGGAACACCAAATCCAAACTGAAAAAGATATTGAGACAGAGCTAATGTTTTTAAGGTAAGACTTTTACCTCCCATATTTGCCCCTGTTATCAAAACAGGAAAATCCCTGCAGAAGGTGATATCCGTTTTTTGATACTCTGATTTCTGCTGTAATAGAATATTAAGTATCTCAGGATTAAAGAGTTGCTTGTAAACTGTACTCTCACCGGAAACTTTTGGCCAAGATAATCCTAATTTCTCCTTTTGCTCAATTTTTGCTATAAAAATGTCAAAACGAGAGAGTGTGTAAAGAGAGTTTTTTAACTCTTCGTAATGAGTGTTAATTTCTGCAGATAGTTTTTCTCTGACTTTCTCTTCGAGAATAGAGCACTTGTAAAAGAACTCATCTTTATATTTAGGTTCGCTCTTTAATTTCTCTCTAATCGCTTTCAGTTCCGGGTCATATATATCGTAGACATAAAAAGAGCCTACCCGGTTTCCTTCCGGATCCAAAAGATTTAAAACCTTCTCCAGATTTGGCAGATAAAAAGGTAACTCATCGTGAGTCATTAATATATCGTTAAGCTGCTGGTTAATAATGGAGAGATTCTTGATTTCAAAGAGTTCAATGTCACCAAGAACATAGTTCTCAGAAACTCTTTTTACGGTACCCCTGATATCTTTAAGATGAGATAGTATTAGTTTAATCCTTTCGAGTTTATCTGAAAGTGAACCTTTCTCAAAAAAAAATTTACTAAACGAGATAAGTTCAGCATAATAGGAGTCAATTGCCTCAGAAGAGATCTCCATACAGGTATCTTGCAGCAGTGAAGCCGACAAAGGTGACGATAACTCTAAATTATCGTATATATAACGAATCCCACACGGAACAGATAGTATCTCTTTAAATTTAATTTGCATATTTAAATATATCATAAACAGGTAGGCCTGTTCTATCAGCTAAAAGGGAGCATATGTTGTCAGAATCTAAAGTGTAGCCTGATGGTGAGACAGGATTAACACACAAAGCAATAAGG
>CAYGGD010000088.1:0-7748 GCA_964349315.1 uncultured Muribaculaceae bacterium | reverse complement strand
CATAAATATTCAAGGATAAAAACATTATCAAACTTACGCAAAGAGATTAGCAAGCTTGATAACGACATTTATAACCGTGAGTTGCTTATGAGCATTAACTATGCCGAATTTCGTGAAAGCATAAGCATCACCCGTCTTTTTACAACAATTATCGCAAAGATATCGGTAATACTGCCGATGATAAGGACAGCCCGGAAGCTATACAACTATATTGTTGATAAATTCTGGACTGAAGAGGATCAGGATCAACCCGAAAATGAATTCGAATCAAAAGAAACAGATAATCTATAACAACCTTTTTATGAAGCACTTTAAAATTATGTTATTTGCAGCTGCATTAGGGCTAATTGCCTCCTCGTGTCAATCGTCCGGTGAAGAGTCATTTAAATACTTAGCCGACGAATTTGCGGACATCAGAATAATACGCTATAAAATACCCGGATGGGAAACCCTCACTTTCAATCAAAAAGAGTACATATATCATCTGAGCGAAGCGGCTAAAGTGGGAAGAGATATTTTTTGGGACCAGAACTTTAAGTACAACTTAAAGGTGAGAAGAGTATTGGAGACTATTTTCGAGGACTATAAGGGAGAGACCGATAGCAAAGAGTATCAGGAGTTTTTGGTTTATGCTAAAAGGGTCTTTTTTAGTAATGGTATCCACCACCACTATGCCGAAGACAAAATCATACCTGGCTGCAGCGAAGATTACTTCCGTAACCTTCTGGTTGTAACTAATCAAGAAGATATTGCAGATAAAATTATGCCGATAATTTTCGATCCTCTTCTGTACCCTCAAAGGAAAAACATCTCCGGCACAGGAGATCTTCTTTTAGGTAGCTCCGTAAATTTTTACGATGGAGTGAGCAGAGATGAAGCCTTGGATTTTTACGGAAAAATGGAAGATCCCGAAGACCCCAAACCAATTTCATATGGTCTTAACTCCCGACTGGTTAAAAGAGAGGGTAATGTTTACGAGGAGATTTATAAAGTCGGCGGCATGTATGGTAATGCAATCGAAGAGATTATTTACCACCTTAACAAAGCCTCCGAAGTTGCAGAGAACGATACTCAGCGCGAATACATCGCCCTGCTAACTGACTACTACCAGACAGGAGATCTCAGAACATGGGATTTATATAATATTGCCTGGGTTCAGGATACTGATAGTCAGGTCGACTTTATAAACGGATTTATCGAAACATACAACGATCCTCTGGGAATGAAGGCCACATGGGAAGCTGTTGTTAACTTTAAAGACATCGAGGCATCCAAAAGGACTGAGATTATCAGCGAAAATGCTCAGTGGTTCGAGGACAACTCACCAATAGATCCGGAGTTCAAGAAAAAAGAGGTTAAGGGAGTATCCGCCAAGGTTATTACTGTTGCCCAATTAGGAGGCGATTGCCATCCTGCATCTCCGATTGGCATCAATTTACCGAATGCAGACTGGATAAGAAAAGAATATGGTTCGAAGTCTGTTACTATTGGGAATATCAGCGAAGCTTACGCAAGAGCATCCGAAGAGTCACCTAAGAATATGACTAATGAATTTTCATGGGATCAGCATGAAATCGATTTAATAAAGAATTACGGACAGCTTACAAATAATCTTCACACAGATTTACACGAATGCCTCGGGCACGGTTCCGGCCAGTTAAAAGAGGGTGTATCATCAAATGCTCTCAGAGAGTTTAGCTCTGCCCTGGAAGAGGCAAGAGCGGATATTTTTGCACTCTACTATATGGCAGACCCCAAATTAATTGAGCTTGGAGTAATACCTGATAACGAAGCATATAAAGCGTCTTATTTATCATACATACGAAATGGTCTGTTCACACAGTTTGTTCGTATTGATCTCGGGAAAAATGTTACTCAGGCACACATGCAAGGCAGAAAACTAATCTCTGAATGGTGTTTTGAGAATGGTAAAAGTGACAATGTGATTGAGAAACTTTCAAGAGATGGCAAAACCTATTTCGTTGTCAACGACTACGAAAAACTACGCGACCTCTTTGCCGAATTGCTGAGAGAGCTGCAAAGGATTAAGTCTGAAGGCGATTACGAAGCAGGAAAGGAACTGATTACAAAATATGCTGTAAATATCGACTACGACCTTCATAAAGAGCTATTGGAGCGCTATGCATCCCTAAATCTGAAGCCCTACGGAGGATTCATAAATCCAAATATCACACCCGTTACCAAACGGGGTAAGGTTGTCGATTACAAAGTTGAGTATCCAGATAATTTCCTTGAGCAAATGTTACATTACGGTAAAAACTACTCAGCACTTTAAATACTTTCGGGATCTTCGTCGTCAATTTTTCCGGACCATAAAAACTTATTGGTCTCCTTAATAAGTACCCTTGAAAGCAGGAGCAGTGCCAGAAGGTTTGGTATCGCCATCAGGGCGTTCATGCTATCGGCAATACCCCACACAAGCGACAGATTAAGCACCGCGCCGGCAAATACAGCTCCAATCCACAGAATCCGGTATATAAAAATAAGTTTTTTCCCTCCAAGGTATTCAACTGCCTTTTCTCCATAGTACGACCATCCAAGTATGGTAGAGAAGGCAAATGTTACTATACCAACCGAGAGAATCATAGAACCTATATAAGGAATTTTGGAAAAAGCTGCCTGAGTAAGTGCTCCACCCTGGCTATGGTCTATTTCCGGATGAGCAATTACAGAACTAACCAACACAAGACCGGTTAAAGCACACACCACTACAGTATCCCAGAAAGTACCGGACGACGACACCAGTGCCTGACGAACAGGATTTCTTGTTTGAGCCGCCGCCGCTACAATAGGAGCAGAACCCAGACCCGATTCGTTAGAAAACAGGCCCCTTGCTATACCAAATCGGGCGGCCATCATTACTGTTGTGCCTACAAACCCGCCCCCGGCAGCTCTGGACGAAAAAGCCGATTCAAATATAAGAACAAGTGCTTCTTTTAAATAAGGTCCGTTTATGTAAAGGATAATAATACAACCTACAATATAGAAAAAGGCCATAAATGGGACAAGTGTTCCGCAAACCCTGGCAATGCCCTTTACTCCGAAAATAATAACCAATGCTGTTGCAAAACTAACCCCAAGTCCTGTTATATACGGCGATATTGAATAAGTTTCGTTTAATAAGAGCGCTATTGAATTTGCCTGTACAGTATTACCTATTCCGAATGCCGCTATGGCAGTGAAAATACAGAACAACACAGCCATCCACTTCATCTTAAGCCCTTTTTCCAAGGCATACATAGGCCCTCCTAACATTGTTCCGTCAGCAGTTTTTTGACGGTACTTTATTGCCAGCAACCCTTCTGAATACTTTGTAGCAATACCGAAAACCCCGGTAATCCAGCACCAGAAAACAGCTCCGGGCCCACCAAGAGCCACTGCTGTAGCAACTCCAACAATATTTCCGGTTCCGATAGTTGCTGCTAAGGAGGTTGCCAATGCCCCAAACTGACTTACATCACCACTTCCTGTTTTGTCTTTTGTAACAGATAGTCTGATTGCAGTTAAAATTTTTCTTTGTGGAAATTTAAGAATAACAGTTAAATAAAGGTGAGTTCCCAGGAGCAGAATAATCATGGGCCAACCCCATAAAACTGCACTCACCTGCTCTACAATCGCAGAGAAGTTTTCCATAGTTTCTGTTTATTTTTATAGTTTAAGATAAGTATCTTTGCAAAGATAAAAAAACAGAAGAACCACACAATAAACAATAAATTGAAAAAACACATTTATGTGGCAATAGCCTCTTTTTTCGTAGGATTGGGTACCCTGGGAGTTTTTCTGCCATTATTACCCACGACCCCCTTCCTTTTACTGGCATGCTATTTTTATATGAACTCCTCCCGAAAAAGACTCCGCTGGCTGTTATCTCACAGATATCTTGGCCCTTATATCCATTCATATATTTCAAAAGAGGGGATTCCGATGAAAATAAAAATAAGGACAATTACCTTGCTATGGGCTACTATGATAACGACAATGGTTTTTGCGACTGATAAATTATTTGTAAGAATAATATTATTATTAATTGCCACTGGAGTAACAATCCATCTCTCACTTAAAAAAACAAGAAAGAAAAAGGGAGGCCATTGCTGACCTCCCATGCTCCGCGACAGTTACAAACCTTACATCTGTCATTTTGATCACCTAACCTAAAACATCACCTCCGGTTTGTATTCACAGAACATTAATCTTTCAGAATCTCATTTACCGCAGCTATCGCTTTGTCGTAATCCGGCTCATCAAGGATATCCTTTGTAATCTCTAAATATCTGACGATACCCGATTTGTCGATTATCACAACACCTCTTGCCAATAACTGATTTTCCTTAACTAAAAAACCATATTCCAAACCAAATTTTGAGCACTTAAAATCAGATAGTGTGTGAATATTGTTAATCCCTTCTGCGGCACAAAAGCGTCCGAGAGCAAAAGGAAGGTCTTTGGATATGGTAAGAATTACCACATCATCGGACAGTTCGGTTGCTCTTTTGTTGAATGTTCTTGTCTGATTTGCACACACCGAAGTATCAATAGAGGGAAAGACACTAATTACCACTACTTTTCCGTGGAAATCAGTCAGCTTTACATCTTTAAATGAATTATCCGATGCTACTATCTCCGGAGCTTCGTCTCCTAATTTTACAGGGTTTCCCAGTAATGTTGCCGGGTTGCCTTTTACCGTAAAAAGGTTTTTTCTTTCAATTGTTGCTAAGTCTATCATATTATGGTTGTTTAGGGGTGCCATAGCTTTGGTTGTTTTGATATTAAATTTATAACAATATTTGATAAAAATTGTTTACTTTTGAAAAAAAATATATTAAAATGCCAAAAAGTTTCTTAAATCAACTGTTGAGGATATTATTCTTACTGATGGTAGTAACTATTACCGTTACTTCGTGCGAGAAAGATGTGATAGAAGATCCTGATATTGTTGTACCTAACGACCCTCTGGCTCCATTAAAAAAATATACATACGATTTAATGACCGATATTTACTATTGGTACAAAAATGTACCTAATAATATCGATCCCAAGCCCATTAAAACCATTCATGCCTATTTTGACACATTGCTGGTAAAAAGCGATAAATGGTCGTGGATGATGACAGGGCAGGAATATCTTAACTCTGAAGCCGGAATTGTTGAATCGTATGGTATAAGTTTGGGGCAACCTGTCGATTTTTATAACGACTACAGTGTTAGAGTCAGATATGTTCATCCAAATTCTCCTATGGCCGAAAATGGGATTAAAAGAGGTTACCAGCTCTCTCATCTGAACGGAATACCCGTAAACACTCTTATTGCCAATGGTACATTCAATAATGTATACAACCAGAAAACCAACCAGTTTACATTTGTTAATAATTCAGGCGAAAACATCAATTTTACGGCAAGCGCCCGTCAGATTAACACACGATCGTCCCTGGTTACCAGGATATTTACCAGCGAAGACTATCCTGGACTTCCCTACAATGTAGGTTACTTCCATTATCTTACATTCCGCGCAACAATGCTGGATGATATTAATATGGCTATGGCTCAGTTTAAGGCTGCAGGGGTAGAAGAACTTATTCTTGATCTCAGGTATAATGGAGGGGGTGACGGCAGGGCAACAACGCTACTGGCTAACTATCTTGCTCCTGAAAGCGCAAACAAGGCAATTCTGGCTAAACGAGAACACAATGACAGATACCGCTCATGGGATTCTGAAGCCTCAACACAAACTGTAATCGAAAGAATGAACGGGTCTCTTAACCTTAAAAGGCTCTTTATTATAACCGGCAGAGGTACTGCTTCGGCAAGCGAAGTTATTCTCAACGGATTATCTCCTTTAATGAATGTTGTTCATATAGGCAATACAACCTATGGAAAGCCAAACGGAATGTATGTTCTTCCCTACCCTGAAGGAAATTATGATGCACCACAGTATGTCTTTCTTCCTGTATGCTTTTTTACGGTGAACAGCGCCGGTTACGGCCATTATGTAGACGGTATTGTGCCTCAGCACTACAGGCCTGACGACCTGTACAACGACTTTGGCGTTAAAGAAGACCTTATTAAGTCTGCTCTTCAATATATTACTACTGGGTCATTCCCTGCATTACCAAGCAGACAACAAACCTATTTTACCGGCACTCCGGGTAAAAAAATTGCTCTTCCCGAAGACTCTCCGGGCTATGGAGTTTACAAGGTTATCCCTTAGTTAAAACCCGCTGATATCCAACCAAAGAGTAGGAAGAAGCAACAAAAAACCGATAACCAGCAACAGCAATATAAAAGGAAAAACAAGTTTAAACCACTTGCCGTAGGGTATTCTTGCAATTGTAAGAACTGCTATCAATATTCCTGAAGTTGGAGTTATCATATTTGTAAAGCCGTCTCCAAACTGAAATGCTAAAACTGTAGCTTGTCTTGACACTCCTATCAAATCAGAAAAGGGTGCCATAATAGGCATTGTTATCGCTGCCTTGGCGCTGGCAGAGGGGATAACAACATTTATTAATGCCTGAATCATGTACATTATCCCCAAAGATGCCTCTTTACCTGTATTTTGCATAACCTGAGACATATTAAACAATATAGTATCAATTACTTTTCCATCTTCCAGAATAACGATAATACCGGCAGCAAGACCAACAACCAACGCAGCATTCAATATATCCCTGGCTCCTTCGGTCAGCTTATGAACAATCTCATTTGCACTTAAGCCGGCAGCAATCCCGCTTAGAATACCCATAGTTAAAAATAACGCCGAAATCTCACTTATATACCAGCCATAGCCCATTACCCCTATCACAAGAAAGATTATTGTAAAGAAAAGGAGATAAAGAATAAAAAAATGGACCGATTTTTTAAGTGACCTGTATCCTGCCCAACCAAACAAGAGTGTTATTACAGGAATCAATAGAGGAATTTTATATGATGAAGCTCCTACATTAATAGAAGTGGTGTTGTAAAACAGAGCAAAAACCGAGAGGATAACTAATACGGTAAAGTACGTAAACCAGGCAGCCCGGGGAGTATTATATTGAATCATATCGCTACTATCAGCTGCCACCCTTTTTCTCCAGTACTCATCTTCGCTGTAAAGCGGCGATAATGAGGGAGTTTTCTTTACTCTGTTTGCATATATCAGCACAAGAGAAATGGTTACTAAATTAAGAACAATCCAGCATATTATTCTGTATTCCAAGCCAGAAAAAATGGGAAGTCCGGCAATCTCCTGGGCTATGCCAATAGTGAACGGGTTAAGAACTGCTCCTGCGAATCCTACATGAGCAGCCACATACACTATAAAAACTCCTACAATTGAATCGTAGCCCATAGAAACTGCCAGAGGAATAACAATAATAGTAAAGGCTATTGTCTCTTCACTCATGCCAAATACAGCCCCGAAAACACTAAACATCAACATAATAAGAACAATAACCACATTATTGACTCCCAGCAGGGCCAATACTCTGTTTCTTTCCAACCCCTTGGTAAACGAGATAAAGGAGTAAATCCCCGCGTCAATCGCTCTACACGAATTAACAATCCAAAACGAAGCTCCAATTATCAGAATAAAAAAAATTATTCCGGCTTGTCTTGTAAATCCGTTGTAAAAAGCGGTCATTATCTGCCAACTCTGAGGAACGCTTTGCACATAACTGAACTCCATTGTCTCTTTATCGTACTCTCCTCCGGGAACAAGATAAGTAGATATTGCACTGACCACTATAAGGG
>CAYGGD010000087.1:0-7883 GCA_964349315.1 uncultured Muribaculaceae bacterium | reverse complement strand
TGTGTAATTATCTCCCGGGTTGAAAAAAAGAGATATAAGTAATTCAACCATTCTGTTAACAAAAAACCTCTTTCTTTTTAAGAAAAGGAGAAAAGCCAGAATAATAAAGAGAGATGCTGTAATAAGCATACCGATTATTGAACTTCCCGTAAGTTCACTCATCCAGGTGCTAAATGCGGTGGCAATAAAGGCAAAAGCACTACCCAGTAAAAGCACAAGGATTATTGCATAAAGAATGCGGGAAAAGAGAATAGAAAGAGATTCAACCATCTTAAGTTTAAGTGAATCTATTCTCATATCAATATATTCTCGGGTGTTACCGGCCAGATTTTCGATTTTCCCAATAGGGCCGCTCTCATCTTTACTCTTCATTGGTTTTGTTATTTTGTTCGTACTCTTTAACTATTTCCTTAGCAAGGTCAACATCTTTACCGGAAACGACAACTTTTACCGCACCGGCCCCGCCCGGAGCTGCCCACCATGGCCCGATGGTTCCGATATACCCGTCTTTTATAAATGCTTCAATCCCGGCGTTACCAAGGAGACTTTTTACCATTTCTGCCTGCCATATTGTGCCTGCAAAAACAACTTCGGAATTGTCGGTTGTCATGGTTATTCTGGTTTTTATTGTGAGAAACACCGGAGAACGTACTCTTTCATAAGATCGTAGTGAGAATCTATACTGCGGAGCAGTTGAATCTGAGCTCGGGCTCTTACAAGGTTATGTTCCGGATAATAGGTTTTATATTTGTAATATTTGTCGTTGTTTAGATAATCTGCAAGAAACCTGACCGCCTGTTCGTAAGTCAGAAGAAGGGGACCGTATGCAAGAGTGTCTATCTCTTCTTTGGTGATGAAATGACGGGCAATTGACGAATACCCATCAATTAAAGCTTTGAATATTTCAAAATTAAGAGATACATTCCCTGCCTCCTGATCATCTTCATTGCCGGTATTGGCATTGTTCCTGATTGCATCTCCAATATCGTAGAAGATATATCCGTACATTACTGTATCTAAATCGATAACACATACTGGTTGGTCGTATTTATCGAATAGCAGGTTGTTAAGCTTTGGATCCTGATGAATTACTCTTTTTGGTAATTTCCCCTTGTCTGCAAGACTTGCAATTTCCCCGAATCTTTTGCTCATGCTCAAAAGAAAATCGGCCTCCTGTTCGGCATTTTTGAGTCGATCGAATTTATCTTCATCCACTCTTTTTTGGAGGTTCTTTACTCTGAGCGGGGTATTATGAAAATCAGGCAGAATTTCTTTAAAGCCAGAATGATTGAAATCGGAAAGCAGGTAGTGAAATTCAGCAAAAGCTTTACCTGCCTTTACTGCCATTTCAGCGTTGGTAAAGGAGTTATAGGTTTTTGTATCTTCAATAAAAACATATAGTCTCCAATAGTCGTCGTTGTGATCCCAGTAATAGGGCTTAAGTGAGCCGTCAAAATGGATTGAAGCTGGAGTAAGAACCCTTTTATCTAAATCAGGAGATCCCTGAAGTTCCAGTTTTTTGCGAATGTGGTCGGTTATTAGTTTTATATTGTTTTGTAAGGCATCGACATCCTTGAAGACCCTGCTGTTAATTTTTTGCAGCAGATAGTTGGGATGATCGGAACTTTTAGTTATAATTTTGTAAGTGCAATTCATTAGCCCGTCCCCATGCTCTTCTATGGATTTTACCGGGTAAGGAAGAAGGCCTACAGCTATCATCTCGGCGACGGATTGGGGAATAATTCTCATTTTAGATTAAATAATTAGTGTAGTAAATATAGCTAATAAAAACTACTCAGCAAATAATGGGCTAAAAATATTTGCTGAATAGCTTTATTGCCAGAAGGTTAAGAGTGGTCTTAAAACTTAAAGCCGAAAGAGATTCCTGCTCTTAATCCACCCCAGAACCCGTCTAGATCCATTGTTGCCCCGTTTGAGGTAACATTAATAGTTTTGTCTACCATAGGGATATCAATATCTTCAAGACTTTGTCTAAGATCTTGCTGCTCAGATTGAGAGAGCGGTCTTGAGGATACCCCGTCAAACGATCCCTTGCCTGTTCCGTAATGTGGACCCAGTATCCACCAGTCAAGTACCAGGTGCTTGCTGAGCGACCACTGTGCCCCAATAAGGATTCCAAATGTGTTGGATTTTATCTTTCCTGAAAGATCGATAGTTTGATTATTACCAAATTCATCATCAAAGTCTATAAGAAAGTTGCTTCCTTCGTAACCTGCATTTCTGTAAAACGGAGCCAGATAGAATCCCCGGCCATATCCCTTTTTACCGGTATAGAACCTTATTTCAGGTGTTACTGAGTATGATGTTAGCATAAAACTGTTAAAGATTCTTTCGGTCTCCTCATCGTTATCAGCAAATTTTAAGATTTGCTTTTTTAAAGGGATATTTCCTTCGGGAATTGTTCCGTAAGATATTGCAAGAGAGATGCTTTTACTCAATACCCTTTCGTATTGAAAAAGATAATTCCTTATTGGTATAGAGGTCAGGTTGACTTTTACCAGATTCATCTTTGGTTTGTACCCGGAGTAGTCGTGTACAACCTGTCCGGATAATTTATAAATAGGATAGGTTAATAGAAATAGGAGAAAAAAAAGCCGTTTCATAGTTTAATAATTAGCCCACATCTTGCCCGGTGGTTATTTTCCCACCTTTGAGAGTAGCACCAATTGCTATGGCCGCACTGATAATCACAATATTCTTTACTATGTATTGCCCTTCCAGTGTGAAGGAGTATGGAAAAACATGAAATACCTGATCGGTGAAAAGAATTACAGGCATAAAAGTACCAGCCATTTGCAGTAAGAGCAAAATAAGGGTTTGTTTAATAAATACATTAAATATTAAACCTATTCCAATAGCAGCTTCCCAAGTAGCAAGGCCAACTAGAATGGTTTTTTCTGAGAAAAGGCCGAAAGTTATTATGTCGATGGTATCAACAGCCAGTCCTTCCGCAGGACTCATCCCATCAAAATATTTAAGAATACCAAACCAAAAAAATATAATGCCTGTGCTGACACGCAAAAGTAGTATTGCATTGCGGGCCATCCATTTAATGATTCTGTTTTCGGTTTCGGTACACCTGAATTTTTTTTGAGTCATAGAGAGTAGCGTTAAAGGTTAAGAAATTTCCTTGATAAAGTTAACAAAAAATAAAACAAGAAGTTCGTAATAAATATTGCAATTTTTACTATTTTGCAGAAAATAGTAAGCGATGAAAAAAAGTATAATAATCCCCGTAATTTTTTCAGGTATGTGTTTACTGAATTCTTGCTCTGAAATAGAAGATATTAAGCTTGATATCATACCTTTGCCGGTAAATATTAAATCTTATGCCGGTTCTTTCACTTTTAACTCCGATTCCAAAATTTATTACAATTTTGATGATGAGCATACAGCCAATGTCCTAACACCTTTATATGAGCATTTAAGTGATTATTATGGCATTGAGAAACCGGAGTCGGGTTTCTCCGGTAGAAGTCGTTCTAATTCAATTTTTTTAAGATTAAACACAAAATCAGATCTTCCGGAAGAGGGATATAAACTGATTGTGCAGAGAAATAAAATTATTCTTGAATCTTCATCTCAGGCAGGTCTTTTTTATGGAGTTCATTCACTTATTCAGATGATGCCTGCTGAAAAAGAAAGGAAAGAATCATTTGATATACAAAGAGTTGAAATTACAGATTACCCGAGATTCTCATGGCGCGGTCTCCATTTGGACGTGTGCCGCCATTTTATGCCCAAAGAGTTTGTTCTTAGGTATATTGATCTGATGGCAATACATAAGTTCAATAAATTTCATTTTCATTTAACCGAAGATCAAGGATGGAGAATTGAGATAAAAAAATATCCTCTTTTAACTGAAATAGGTTCGCAAAGAAAAGAGACTCTTATTGGAAGAGCCAGGCGATCAACTGAGTACGACGGGACACCCCACGGTGGCTACTATACACAGGATGATATAAGGGAAATTGTGGAGTATGCTGCAGCCAGATACATTACCGTTGTTCCGGAAATTGAGATGCCGGGTCACGCGCTTGCGGCTCTTGCTTCGTATCCTCATTTGGGATGTACCGGAGGTCCATATGAGGTTGCTACCACCTGGGGCGTTTTTCACGACGTTATGTGTGCCGGCAAAGAGAGTACTTTTGAATTTTTGCAGGATGTCTTGGATGAAGTGCTTGATTTGTTCCCATCGGCCCACATTCATATCGGAGGTGATGAGTGTCCGAAAACACAATGGAAGGAGTGCCCTCTTTGTCAGCAAAGAATTAAAGATGAGAATCTTGCAGATGAATACGAGCTCCAAAGCTATTTTATTAAAAGAATTGAAAACTATCTAACCTCTAAAGGAAGAACCCTTGTTGGATGGGATGAGATTTTAGAAGGAGGACTTGCTCCCAATGCTGTTGTGATGTCGTGGCGCGGAGAACAAGGGGGCATTGAGGCAGCCAGACAGAGTCACTATGTGGTGATGACTCCCGGTAGTCATTGTTATTTTGACCATTACCAGGCAGATCCTGAGACTCAGCCGCTGGCTATAGGCGGTTTTACACCCTTGGATAAAGTATACCATTATGAACCCGTGCCGGAGGAGTTGTCAAAGGAGGAGGCCAGGTTTGTTTTGGGAGCACAGGGAAATGTCTGGACCGAGTACATGAAAAGTGAAGATCATATTGAATATATGGTGTATCCGAGAGCGGCCGCTCTTGCAGAAGTAGTATGGTCGCCCCGAGATATTAAAGATTATGACGATTTTATGCGTCGGCTCTTAGTTCTGTTAAAACGCTACGATAACCTCGGACTTAACTACTCGAGGGTTGCTTTTGAAAGTGAATAACAACAAAAAATGTGAGTAATTATATTTTTACAATATATTCGCTACTGTTTCTCTCATCGAGTCTGGTCTCTTTTTTCGTGGCCTATCTGGCCTGGCAAAGAAAAGGAGAGAGGGGGGCATTTGAGTTGGCATTACTAATGCTATCTGCTGGGATGTGGGCATTTTTTGTGATTTTTGAAACAGCTGCTCCAACTATTGAACTCAAAATTCTCTGGTCTAAGATTGCATACACTGGGGCACTGACATCACCTCTTTTTTACTTTCTGTTTGTCATGCGTTTTGTAGGCAAAGACAAGTACCTTACAAAAAAATGGGTTTTCGCATTAAGTCTTGTCCCTTTGGTTGTATTTATATTAACCATTTCCAACGAATATCATCATCTTATTTGGATAGGCTATGCCCCGATTTGTGAAAAGACCAATTTAACTCAGTATTTTCATGGCATAGGATTCTGGATAGGCAATCTTACATACAGTTATCTGTTGTTGTTTTTCTCATCTCTGTATCTGTACCGGTTTGTGATAATTCAAATTTCTGCCTTTAAAATACAGGCAAGAATTATTTTTATGGCCTCTCTCTGTCCCTGGATTGCAAGTTTCTTTTATGTTGCCGATATCAATCTGGTCCCTGGTTTTGATTTAGTGCCCTTAAGTATGATTTTTAGCGGAACATTGATGGCAATCGGCATTTTTAATAACAGATTTCTCGATTTGGCTCCGGTTGCAAGAGAGACATTATTGGAAACATTGAAGGATGGTATTTTGGTGTTAGACAGAAATAACAGGATTCAGGATATTAATAAAGCGGCCCGCGAATTTTTGGGTTTAACTGATAAGGATATAATTGGATACGATTTTAAAAAGTTTAACTCTAAAGCTGTTAGTTTGACTAAAGAAATATTGAGTGATAGTAGTCAGCAGATGGTAGAGGTGCTCTCTCACGATACCAGAAGTTACTATATGATTATCAAACAGGATATTAAAAACTATCCCGGCAGCAGACTCATTATTATAAGAGATGAATCGGATGAGGTTAAAAGAGAAAAGGCGATGCTTGTAGCTACACAAAAGGCAGAGGAGAGTGATCGGCTAAAATCTTCTTTCCTTGCAAATTTGAGTCATGAGATAAGGACGCCGATTAATGTTATTACCGGTTTTATTGACATTATTCAGGGCAATGATTCCGATAGTAAAGATCGGGAAATTTACGTAGAGCTTCTTAAGAAGAGTAGTGACAGAATATTGAACACACTGAATGATATAATTGAAATTTCAAAAATTGAAGCTGGTCAGGCATTTTTAGAAGAGAGTCAGATTAATCTTAACGAAATTATGGATTATCTGTACAACAGTTATATAAAAACGGCTCAGGAGAAAGGTGTCGATTTCAGATATATCAAAGGATCTGAGAGCAAAGCGGCTCTTATTAACGCAGACAGATTAAAATTAATTTCGGTAATGTCCAATTTAATTAAAAATGGATTGAAGTTTACCGACTCGGGTGTGGTTGAATTTGGCTACAATCTTTCTAAAGGAATGATAAATTTTTATGTAAAGGATAATGGTATCGGGATTCCTAAAGAGAGACAAAAATTGATTTTTAACAGATTTGTTCAGGCCGAACAATCTATTAACAGACCTTATGAGGGCTCAGGTTTGGGACTCTCCATTGTTAAGGCGTATGTAGGGATGATGGGTGGTAAAATAAAAGTTGAGTCTAATCCCGGAGAGGGAAGTCTTTTCTCTTTTTCTATTAAGTACTCACCTATTTCTTTTGGTTCGGTTTAGACTCTTATATAATCACTGCAATTATAGTGAAATTATTCTCTTTTTCCGGACTATTGATATTTAAAGGATTGCTATCGATATTCAATAATTATTCGATTAATTGCATACTGCTTGTGAATTATGGTTACATTGCAAAAAATACATAATTTGATGAAAGGTTTTTCTATTGGGGAACTGCAATTGTCGGTTCCAATTGTGCAAGGTGGTATGGGTGTCGGGATATCTCTATCCGGTTTGGCATCTGCTGTTGCTAATGAGGGAGGAGTAGGCGTAATATCGTGTGCAGGAATTGGGCTTCTTTACAAGAAATATTCAAAAGACTATCTCGAGGCTTCCATATATGGCTTAAAAGAGGAGCTACGCATAGCAAAAGAGAAGGCAAAAGGAGTTATAGGTGTAAATATTATGGTTGCCCTTTCCAATTTTGCCGATATGGTCAGAACTTCAATTGCCGAAAAGGCCGATATAATATTTGCAGGGGCAGGACTACCACTCGATTTGCCCTCTTTTTTGCAAAAAGGAAGTACCACGAAACTGGTACCTATTGTGTCATCGTCAAGGGCTGCGATGATTATCTGCGATAAATGGATTACCAATTATCAATATGTCCCCGACGCAATTGTTCTTGAAGGACCTCTGGCAGGAGGACATCTTGGATACAAAGTTGATCAGATAGAAGATAAAAGATATTCTTTGGAAGAGCTATTACCTGAATTGCTCGAGAGCCTTAAAGCTATTGAGAAAAAAACCGGCAGAAAGATTCCGGTAATAGCAGGAGGTGGTTTGTACACTGATTTAGATGTTAAAAGAATTCTCGACCTTGGAGCTTCTGCTGCTCAGCTGGGAACCCGATTTGTAACAACAACCGAGTGTGATGCCTCTTTAAAATTTAAACAGAGCTATCTAAATGCAATAGAGTCGGATATTCAAATTATCAAAAGTCCGGTTGGGCTTCCTGGCAGAGCGATTTTCTCCTCTTTTCTTGAGCGAGTAAAATCGGGGGTAGAGATTCCAAAAAAATGCCCTTTTCATTGCATAAAGACATGTGACTACCAGAAGAGTCCTTATTGTATTATTATTGCTCTCTATAATGCATTCAAAGGTAACTTCAACAAAGGGTATGCATTTGCCGGCAGCAATGCATATAAGGCAGAGAAGATTACAAGCGTTAAAGAAACGATAGAATCTTTAATTGCCTCTATTAAGTAATAGTCTGTATATGAGGAGTATGGTTT
>CAYGGD010000086.1:1676-7931 GCA_964349315.1 uncultured Muribaculaceae bacterium | reverse complement strand
ATTTAAAATAATTGGGGTCAGACCCCGTTAGAATTGCGGAAATGGGGGACAGACCCCGGTAGAATTGCGGAAATTGGGGTCAGACCCCGGTAGGAGGGGGAATAAAAAAGCACCGGTTAGGGTGCTTTGGGTGTTGATTTTTTTTATGCTGTTATTGCCATCCGAATGGGTGGGGAGATAATTTCTTTGCTGCAAATGGGTGGTAGTCTCCTGTTAGTCCTGCCGGAATTGAGTTGCGGATATCATATACTATTTGAATCGATTTACGAGCCTCTTTTATTCCGAAGCCATTACCGTTGACAATGTTTTTGTATGACTCTGTGTGGAGATCTGCAAATCCATCAGTAAACTCTATCTCATTTCCTTCAAGATTAAACGATCGGTATATTCGCTGACCCTTGTCAAGTATCTCTTGTGGAAGTGTATCTGCGTTTATGCTTAGAAAATAGCGCACTCTTGCCTTCTCGAATTCAATGTAGCCTGCAACTCTATCGTGACTCTTTATATGAACTACACTCTTTTTAACATCACCAAAAACCCAGTATAGCATATCATAGAAATGAATACCTATGTTGGTCGCTATTCCTCCACTTCTGTTAATGTCCCCTTTCCAGCTGGTGTAAAACCAGTTCCCGCGGGAGGTGATATAGGTAAGGTCCATATTGTAAACTTTATCTGCAGGACCTTCATCTACAAGCCTTTTCAAGTCAATTATAGACTGATGATATCTCATCTGAAGAATTGTAAAGACTCTCTTTCCACTCTCGCTCTCTGCTTTCTCGAGAGCGTCAAGGTTCCATGGATTTAGTACAAGAGGTTTCTCTGATATTACATTTGCTCCAAGCTTTAACCCATAGCGTATATGAGCATCATGCATGTAGTCGGGCGAACATACTGATAGATAATCAATTCCGGCACCACTGCTTTTAAGTTTTGAGAGATGTCTATCAAAAAGTTCGAACTCCTTGAAAAATGAACAATCCGGATAAAAGCTATCCATTATCCCAACACTATCAAAGGGATCAACAGCAGCAACCAGATTATTGCCAGTCTCCTTGATTGCCTTTAGATGTCGTGGAGCAATATATCCTGCAGCCCCCATCAAGGCAAATTGTTTTACTTTTTCCAATTTATTATATTTTTTTCTATTATCCTTTTATTTTGATGCAATTTAGCTCTTTTATGTGACAGTTAAAAATACAAATCACAAAAAAACCTAAATTTTTACCATCCAAATGGATGAGAACTATTGGGAAGTACTGCAAAAGGGTGGTAGTCACCTTTTAACCCCACAGGAGCAGCACATCTTATGTCGTGAACTATCTCAATAGAGTTTCTTGCCTCCTCAAGTCCGAAACCACACCCATCAAGAATATTCTGATATGAAGCAGTATGCAACTCTGTAAATCCATCAGAAAATTCCACCTCTGTACCCTCCATTAAAAGAGATCTATAGGTTCTTTTACCATCCGCTTTTGCCTGTTGAGGCAGGGTATCATAGTTAATACTCAGGAAATACCTCACTCTTGCGCGGTCAAACTCCAAAAAACCGGCCACACGATCGTGAGTTGAGACATGCACAATGTTTCTCTTAACAGAGCCAAAAACCCAGGATAGCATATCGTAAAAATGAACTCCTATATTTGTTGCAACTCCGCCACTTTTGTGAACATCCCCCTTCCAGCTGGTATAGTACCAGTTACCCCTCGAAGTTATATATGTAAGATCAATATCGTAAATCTTCTCCTTAGGAGCATCCTCAACTCTTTTTTTCAGAGCAATAATTGCATCGTGAAGTCTTAGCTGAAGAATATTGTAAACTTTTTTACCTGTCTCCTTCTCAACACTACGGAGAGCATCTATATTCCAAGGGTTTAAAACCAAAGGTTTCTCGCAGATAACATCTGCACCCGCCCTTAATCCGAATCTTATATGTGCGTCATGAAGATAATTAGGCGTGGAGATAGAAACATAGTCTACCTTTCCGGAGCACACTCCGCCATCGCCTTTTATGGAGTTATTGCCCATTTTGGTTATATGGCGTTCAAAAAGCTCATATTGGGTAAAAAATGAGCATTTCGGAAAGAAAGAGTCAATTATTCCGACAGAGTCAAAAACATCATATGCGGCACAAAGGTCATTACCAGTATCTTTAATCGCCTTCATGTGTCTTGGAGCGATATAGCCGGCAGCACCAATAAGAGCAAAGTTCTTCACAATTTATTCAGTTAAAATATCCAGCAAATATACACAAAATGTGCCACTCTGGTATAGAGAGTCAACTTTTTTGAAAATCAAGGATATCCTCAGGTAGAAGAGGGGTGTATGGCCCCTCTTTTGCCTCAAAAATCACAGTGTTACGGTCTAAAACCTCAAGTGTGTGAAACCTGCCTAATGGTATCTCCATCCCATAATTACCTTCGCACGGATCAAGAAGATGTTCAGAGATAAGAGTACCATCATCTTCATATAGATAGACCCTGATTGCACCTCTAAGGACAATGTATGTTTCGGCAGTATGGTTATGTTTGTGAATCGGGAATTTACTACCCGGCTGAAGAGCATTAAGCATCTTCTGGGCTCCGGCTTCAAGCGAGTCGTGAAGGTTGTAATTCATTCTTAGCCTTGGAGATCCTTTGGCCTCTTCGCAGATACCATCCAAGAGAGCATTATCAATAAGTATCATATCAACTGCTGATTACATCTCGTACATCTGTTCGTAATACTTTTGATAATCTCCGGAGGTAACTCTGTCAAGCCACTCCTTGTTGTCAAGATACCATTTTACAGTCCTCTCAATTCCCTCCTCAAACTGAAGAGAGGGACTCCATCCCAGCTCTTTATGTAGCTTAGAAGAGTCGATCGCATATCTTAAATCGTGACCTGCCCTATCTGTAACATAGGTTATGAGCTTCTCACTACTCCCATCGGGACGCCCTAAAAGCCTATCGACAGTCTTAATCATCACCTTAATCAAATCGATGTTTCGCCACTCATTAAACCCACCTATATTGTATGTATCCCCCTTTTTCCCTTTATGGAAGATTAGATCGATAGCAATTGCGTGATCTTCAACATATAACCAATCCCTTACATTCTCTCCCTTTCCGTAAACTGGCAGAGGTTTATTATTGCAGATATTATTTATAAACAGAGGAATTAATTTTTCAGGGAATTGGAAACTGCCATAATTATTAGAGCAATTTGAGATAACCACAGGCAACCCGTAGGTGTCATAATATGCCCTTACAAAGTGATCGCTCGCAGCCTTGGATGCCGAATAAGGAGAGTGAGGATCATATTTTGTCTCCTCGGTAAAAAAAGTTCCATCCTGCTCAAGTGAGCCGTATACCTCGTCAGTAGAGACATGGTAGAAAAGTTTTCCCTCAAAACCCTCGCGGCCACTCTCTCCCCAGGTATTCTTTGCAGCCTGAAGAAGCGAAAGGGTCCCCATAACATTTGTATTTGCAAACGAAAAAGGGTCTTTTATCGAACGATCTACATGAGACTCGGCAGCTAAGTGTATAACGCCATCTATACTATTCTCCATGAATAGTTTAAGTGTAAAATCGTAGTCACAAATATCACCCTTGACAAAACGGTAATTTGGGTGATTCTCAATATCTTTTAAGTTCTCCAGATTCCCGGCATAAGTTAGTTTATCCAGGTTGATTATATTGTATTGCGGATACTTATTTACCATTAGTCTCACCAGATGAGAACCTATAAACCCGGCACCGCCGGTGATAAGAATGTTTTTCATATAATATAATTTAAAGATTCTGTGTTGATTAAAGCTCTGTCATCCTCATAAAAAAATCTTTCAGAGAGTCACGCCAATGAGGAATATCAACCCCAAGCATTTTCCTGATCTTCCCCTTATCCATAACAGAATAGGGTGGCCGCTTTGCCTTGGTTGGAAAGTTATCGCTTGTAACAGGATAGACCTTGCAGCTACTCCCGGAGAGCTTAACAATTTCAACAGCAAAGTCGTACCAAGAGCAAACTCCCTCATCTGAGTAGTGGTAAATACCATTGGGAAGAGAGGTTGAGAGCATGATAGTTTTGGCAAGATCTGCAGCGTGGGTTGGAGTTCCAATCTGGTCAAATACAACATTAAGCGACTCCTTCTCTTTTGCAAGTCTTAATATGGTTTTTACAAAATTATTACCATAAACAGAATACAACCACGAGGTGCGGATTATAACATACCTGGCACCACTTTTAATTATCTCATACTCACCCTCTGCCTTTGTCCTTCCATAGACCCCGCAAGGATCCGGCTTCATCTCCTCTCCGTAGGGCAGAGGTCCAATACCATTGAATACATAATCAGTTGAGATGTGTATAAGCAGCGCATTAGCTCTTTTTGCCGCATCTGCCAGAATAGCAGGAGCGTCCCTGTTTACTTTTTCGCAGATAAGTACCTCGTCCTCAGCCTTGTCAACAGCAGTATAAGCTGCACAGTTGATTATTATTTCTACTTGATTATCAGCTATAAAGGCAGTGACAGAAGCTTTGTCTGTAATGTCAAGATCTTCCTGATCTGTAAGGAAAATTGCGTGGTTCCTGTCATTAATGAGAATATCTCTCAATTCACTTCCAAGTTGTCCCTTTGACCCCGTTACAAGAATATTTGCCATTTTTGGTTACATTTTTTCGAATACTTATAAAAAGCTCGCTCTTAATACAATTTTACATTAAAGTCGAACAGTTTCGCATCATTAAGTAGAGGCTGATTTTTATCCTTATCGCTAAGCAGTATATCCTCCTCAGGAATCCTCCAGTCTATATTTACAGTAGGATCGTTCCAACTCATAGCCCCTTCGTGTGCCGGCGAGTAGTAGTTATCACACTTGTACTGGAAAATACACTCATCACTCAGAACTATAAACCCATGTGCAAACCCCCTCGGAATAAACATCATAAGCTTATTATCAGATGTTAACTCTGCAGATACATACTTTCCGAATGTGGGTGACCCCTTTCTGATATCAACAGCCACATCAAGTACTCTTCCGCTCACCACCTTTACCAATTTGCTTTGGGCAAATGGCGGAATCTGATAATGCAGCCCTCTTAAAACACCATAGTCTGATTTTGACTCATTGTCCTGAACAAAACGTGTATTGACTACACTCTCTTCGAACTTTGACTGAGAGAAGGATTCAAAAAAATATCCTCTTTGGTCATAAAAGACCTTTGGCTCGATTATCAGAACCTCAGGAATAGAGGTTTTTATTACATTCATCTATTTAATTATTATCAGATTATATTATACAGGCTATTTACCTTTTAGTGAGGTCAATAAGATACTGTCCGTACTGATTTTTCTCCATTGGCTTTGCAAGTTTAAGGAGCATCTCTTTGTCTATCCAACCTTTGCTGAATGCAATCTCCTCAAGACAAGCTATTTTCAGACCCTGGCGTTTCTCTATAACCTCAACAAAAGCTGATGCCTCCGACAATGAGTCATGAGTGCCTGTGTCGAGCCATGCAAATCCTCGACCTAAAATTTGAACTTTAAGTGACTCCTCTTTTAGGAATTCCTGATTAACAGTAGTTATCTCGAGCTCACCTCTTGCAGATGGTTTTATCTGCTTTGCTACTTTTGTAACTTTATTGGGATAGAAGTAGAGACCGACAACAGCGTAGTTGCTTTTTGGATTTACAGGTTTCTCCTCTAAGCTTAAAACCTTTCCTGATTCGTCAAACTCTGCAACTCCATATCTTTGAGGATCATTGACATAGTATCCGAAAACTGTAGCAAGTGATCTCTCTTTTGCATCATTCACGGCATCCTGAAGCATAGTGCTGAATGATTGACCATAAAAGATATTATCTCCAAGGACGAGACATGCACAATCATCTCCAATGAACTCCTCTCCAATTATAAATGCCTGAGCAAGACCATCAGGAGAGGGCTGCTCTGCATAAGTGAATTCTACTCCATAATCTATTCCATCGCCGAGAAGTCTTTTGAATCCGGGGAGGTCTTCGGGGGTTGATATTATTAGTATCTCCCTGATACCTGCCAGCATAAGGACAGATATCGGATAGTATACCATTGGCTTATCGTAAACGGGAAGTAGCTGTTTTGAGACCCCTTTGGTGATAGGGTACAATCTGGTTCCCGAACCACCTGCAAGTACAATTCCTTTCATAAGTAAGATTTATGTTTCGTTAAACAAATATAGCAAAAAGATTCCAGCATTGAATTTGATTGCCTTTTGCTTAATCTTTTGTTCGTTTAAA
>CAYGGD010000086.1:0-1576 GCA_964349315.1 uncultured Muribaculaceae bacterium | reverse complement strand
ATTAGCGGAAAAATCCTTTTCTCTTTTGTTTAACCTCTTGAGGTTGTGTTGTGAAAATATCTGTAGAGAAGCAGCTTTCCGGTCTCTCTTTTAGAGTATTGTATATAAAGCCCCAATCAGGCAGCCCCCCAAAATTTCTGTCATCAATAAACAGATCTGCCATCAACTTTCTTGGACCGGAATCGACGGAGTCTTCCGGATTATTCCGGTTTACGGCATAAAACTGAAGTCCTCTCTCTTTACAGAAAGCTTCTGCCTGCTTAAGAAGATCACCCTCTCTTACTGTCCAAAGAATAAGGATGTGTTTAAGATCGCTTTGAATTAGCTTTAATGTGTCGATGGCAAAAGGAATCTCCTCTCCAATCTCCGGGTAACGGTGTTTAACGATAGTTCCGTCAAAGTCAACAGCAATAACCATTCGGCAGAATATAAGTTAAAATTGTTTAAAGCGACAAATTTAGTTAAAATTAACTTTATTTTCTAATTTGGCAGAAGTGATTTGCATAGAGAGTCAAACAGCGGAGAGTTGTGGTCAATAAAATTTTTTGCTGCAGATTCCAGTTTTTGGATATTTCTTTGGGATGCGTTGTCGATCCTAATATCTGCCGTTAATATTGGAGGCTCGATACGGATATATTTATCTTTAACACCATTAATCATGAAGATCTGCTGCATTTGATAATCAACTGTTTCAGAAACGGATGACATTAGTATGTCAAGTATTGGGTGAAGCCAATGCAGATATCCGAAGTGCTTTGTCTTATTGTGATGATATGGCCTAATGACCTTTCCTGTCCCTAGAGAGAGCATACAAAAGTTATTTACGCTCTCATCGGGCCATAATTTAATCGCCTCGACAAGCGTGCACATTGCAGGATTACCGGCATAGACTCCTCCATCAACAAGATGACGGGAGCTCTTATCTTTCGCAAATATTTGGGCCGGTATAAAGTAACTTGGAGCAGCAGATGTTGCACAAGCAATATCACACAGCTTATAATCTGCCATATCTCCATATTTTTTTGAGGAATATCTACTGAATAGTAGAGCTTTACGGCTGCTTAGATCATAAGATGTTATAAGACAATCCTTCATAACTTCGGAAATATAACTATCCCCAATAATTTTTTTTGAAAAATCGTAAAGTGCATCTTCACTGTATCGACTCCTAAACAGACCGAATCCCGATCGTAACAAATATCCAAATGGCCTTTTAAAAAGTACAGGACCAAGAGTTCTGTAAAAATCATAAATTTGTTCTGCGCTGTATTTAGGCCTTGAAAGAGTGTTTTCTCTCTTATCGGGCACAAGATAGAGACATGTCAGTATACCTCCTGCCGATGTCCCGGATAACAGGTCGAAGCAATCTGCAATACGAATTTGCTGATCCTTCTTATCCAGCTGTAACCTTTTTTCAAGATGAGCCAGAATTGCAGCAGGCAATATTCCCCGAATACCCCCACCATCAATAGACAAAATCTTTTTCAAAACACTTTATTTCAATAAATTAATACAAAACGAATTTAGCAATAAAAACTAACAAATGTAATTTAAATTTGGGGTCTGACCCCAATTA
>CAYGGD010000085.1:0-7986 GCA_964349315.1 uncultured Muribaculaceae bacterium | reverse complement strand
AGGTTAAGTAATGACTAACAGTACGCAAATATAATAATATTTTTTAATTATTGAACACATATATCTTTATTGCTAAGTCGTTGTGGAAAAGAGGTGTGAAAAAGGGAGGGCTTGCTGCAGGCAGTTCTATCATAGCTTCGATATCCATATCTTTAAGTATCGTTGTAATGATACTAGCCGTTGCTATCTCTGACGGCTTTAAAAATGAGATTAAAAATAAGGCATCAGGATTTTCCGGAGAGATTATGCTTCATAGCCCGGGGGTTGATATCTGGACAAGCCAGTATCCTGTGTTACGCAATCCCTCATTTGTCACAGATATCTTAGCCCTGCCTCAGGTAAAATCTGTTTATCCATATGTTTACCGTTCAGGAATAATTAAGAAAGAGGAGGATATTCAGGGAGTTGTTGTAAGAGGAGTAGATTCCCTCTACGACTGGAGTTTCTTTAAATCTGTTTTATCTGAAGGGACTATTCCCGACCTAAATTCATCTGGTTCAGAAGCTGAAATGTTAATGTCAAAGAGATTAGCTTCAATGTTAGGCTACTCTCTGGGTGATTACATTACTTTATATTTCATTGATAACAATGTAAGAGTACGAAGGTTCTTATTAAGTGGTATTTATGATGCCCAGCTGGAAGATATCGATAAAACACTTCTGATTACATCGTTGAATAGTATACAGCAGCTTAACGGGTGGTCTGCCGATCAGGTTTCCGGGGTTGAGGTTAAACTCATCAGAGGAGGGGATATTGCTGCAACAGCCAATAAAATAGAGGATATAATTAATTTGGCACCTCCGGATGAGTCCTACTATGTAACTAGGGTTGATGAACTTTTTCCTCATCTTTTTGAGTGGCTGAAACTATTGGATTTTAATGTTTTGATTGTCCTGATATTAATGCTTGCTGTTGCAGGCTTTAATATGATATCTGGACTGTTAATACTTTTATTCGAAAAAATATCAATGATTGGCGTTTTAAAATCGCTTGGAATGAGAGATTCCGGAATACATAAGATATTTATGGCAAGAGCTATGTATCTGGTTTTACTGGGAGTAATATCAGGGAACATTATTGCCGGTATCCTCGTTTTTCTGCAGAGCCGCTATCAAATTATAGGATTAGATCCCGATAATTATTTTGTTACCCATGTCCCTGTGTTTGTAAATACCAGCAAAATGATTGCTCTTAATGTAGGGGCAATACTCTTAATTGCTCTTATTCTGCTTATTCCGTCTGTCTTTATATCCAGAATAAGCCCTGACAAAACATTAAGAATTAAGTAGGATTACTCAATTACGAGGTGTTTGTAATTTTCGTATCTTGAAATTATCTGATCGACGAAATTGAGTGTTTCTGTACCTCTGAAGCGTCCGTGTCTTTTAATATCAGATGGAAGAGGGTGCTCTCCATTCATGTATGCTACTGCCTCTCTTGCACTCTCCCAAGAGTTGTTGTCAAATTGCTTGTAGTGAGCCACTCTTCTGATATCCTCAACCCTACCTTCGCCTGCATTATAGGCTGCAAGGGTAAATTTAATTCTGTCCAGCGAGTCAATTTCGGGTGAGTTGTAAAGGTTCATGAGCCTTTTCAGCTGCATTGTTCCTGCTTTAATATTTTGCTCGGGATCGTAGAGATCTTCGATATCAAAGTATTTTGCCGTCGAACTCAATACCTGCATCAATCCGTGTGCTCCTCTGCCAGATCGCGCACTTATTGAAAAGCGTGATTCCTGATAAATAAGAGAGGCAAGTAGTCGCCAGTCCCAGCCAAGTTGGTTTGAGTACTGTTTTATCAGAGAGTCATAAGGTGACAATACAGAAACTGGTACATTTGTGAAGCGATTGTGATTATATCTTCTGTAGTAGCTGCTTACCATTTTTTTGTAATCGCTGGTATGACTGAAAAACCCAAACCAGTAATTCATATGCTGAAGCATATTATAGTCCTCTTTACGGACCACCCAAACTTCGTCTCTGCTGTTCAAGCTGAGGCTTGATATTAACAGGTGAGAGTACTGATCCGGAACGGTGTCTTTTGCAGCATCCGCAACTACTATATCGATCTCCCCCTTTATAAGGGATATCCATGGATCTTGATTCTGAGAAGGAATAATTTTTATGTCACATCTCTGGTGTCGGGCAAAACGGTTAAGAAGGTCAAAATGAAAACCGACGGGGTGTCCTTTTTGAAGGTAAACCCCTCCTTGAATGTTAACTAGTGCATTTATCTCTTTACCTTCTAAAAAGAAACTGTACCTCTCTTCGTTATGACCTTCGTCAGATGTGGAGAGTACCGGATTAATCAGTACAAGAGTAAATGTTATTATTACTGTAATAAAATGCTTGAAATATTGCCTCATAAGGCTGAAAAATTAATTAATGTAAAATGGCCAGTGAATGCCAACTTGAATTGCACTTTGGGGTCTGATGTAGTTGTGTGCAGAGAAATAGTCGCTATCGGGCCAGTCCTGGGCAGCATTTATGTATTTAACAAAAACGCTTGTTCTTTTCCATTGTAAATTGACAAATGCATCTATATATGGATAATTGCCAATTTTTCTTTCGTTCTGGTTTTGGAAAACTCCCAGAGCAGGATTATATGCCGGAGCATAATATGAGGTGTTAACTGTTACGTCAGCACCAATCTGAGCAGTAAGAACTTTTTTAACAAGTTCGAACTGCATAAAGTATCTAAAGTTTGCACTTATTGCCGGTAGCGGAATGATCTCGTTGTTTGAGCTCATTTGAAAGAGTACCCTGTTGTTCAGGTGTAGAAAACCAAATTTGAAGTTTTTCTGAAGATAGGCGGAGATAATCGATATATTATCGTTGTGCTGGGCCACTATCCCCTGATTACCATAGTATATAGAGTTATTTACAAGAGCGTATCCTGCAAAAGCACTCATCCGGTACCTGGGAATATCTAAATTGCCCTCAATTCTGGTCTCTGTTATGTTGTCAAAATTGTTGTCCCATTGGTAGTGGTTAGAATAGTATTTATTATTAAACCAGTTGGGCCTTTTATTTTCGATTAGTACCCTTCCGGTTAAATGAATTCCCTCTTTATGCGGATAAACAGAAAAACGAGCCTTTCCGTCAATCATAAAGTTGTTTTCGTAATACCCTGATATGTTATAACGGGCCATGGCGTCCCATTGAAAATATTTTCTCAGACTGCCCTCAGCTCCAAAATATAAGTAGAGGTTATTGTACGTACTGTTTTCTGTATCGCTCAGATAAAAATCGGGCGAAAAGTTGTAAATGCTTAGTAGTTGGTGTCCTATCCCTCCGTTAAGTTTTGATACTATTGCTTCTGATGAAAATGGCTGTAACCTTATAAAGAAGCGGTTCTCCAGGTTACTTACCCTAACTGAGTCAAAACTCTCTGTGGGGGACATCAGAAACATATTGTTATAGAATCTTCTTCCGACTGAATCACTCGGCTCTATTCTGTCTGTGTACTTTTTGGACATAGTCGAATATTCAAATGAGTGACCGAAGTATGTTGCAGTACCTCTATCAATTCCCAGAGTATCATCTTCTGATAATCTTATGGGAATGCCGTAGGAGTGAGTAAGGAAAAATGTGTTTCTCTTAAGATGATTGTCAGCTGATTGCAATTTGTACTGAAGATCTTTGGAATCTTCGAGGGTGGTATCCAAAACCATTCTGTCATCAACCAGACCTCCGTTCTCTTCTCTCTTTACCCCGTGAAATATATAGCCGGTATGCATAACATACCTTTTTCCCAGGTAGTTGGCTGACAGAGACAGCGTCCGGTTATCAGTGGCTTCTCTCCCAACAAGTCCTTTCCCTCCGTATCTGTGATATGACATATTAATATTGAGTCCGGGTGAAAGATTCTGACTGTGAAGAAACTTGATATTGGTCTCCTCCTTATCCCTGTTAGCAAAGAGGGTTCCCCAATAGGCAAGTTCGGTATAAGGGGTCTTTACATTGTAAAATGGAAGTGTCTCCTTTGTATGACTATACATCAGATACTGTTCAAATGGCTCGAAAATTTCGAACCTCTCTCTTTTGAAGTAGTTGTGATATTGAGTTGCCGATCCGGATACTCCAAGAGTTGTTGCTCCAACATCTCTACGCTGGTAAGGATATATATAGATGTTTTCGTTGAAAGTTGTATCAGGGTTAATTAACTGTATGTCATTTAGATATCCGTTATGATTCCATGAAATCAATCGTTTATACTGCATTGAGTCTTCAAGAATATAGGTATCAAGGATTCTAGGAACAGACCATCTTATGCTGTCTCTTCTGTTTCTGATACTGTCTCTTTTCAGCTGCTTCAGCTCTCTTAACTCGTTTCGTGTAAGAGTATCGGTTTTAGGTATGGTGTCCTGATACTCTCTGGCATGCACAGGAATGTACATGAGCATTACCAATGTAAAAACAGCGGTAATGCTCACAATTTTAGCTTTTAAATTTTGTGCATATTTGCTCATAACAGCCTGCAAACATACAAAAAATATTCCAAACCAAACCCGTTCTGGCTAACTATCAGATTATCAGGAGTAAAAATTATATCCCGGCTACTCGTTTTTTGTATTCTGCAATACAAGCGTCCAGTCTGTCATGTGCTGTTGTGTCACCGGGAACATTATGTGAAGGATGAATATATAAGTTTACACCTCTATCTGCAAGAATTTCGGCAACCGTTGTTACTGTCATCCAGACAAGGGTGATAAAGGCCAGTGTCGATACCGGACCAACCTTATCAATGTGGTTTTTAAGAGGAACACTTGCGTCAACAAGCGGAGCGCATGAATCGACAACAATATCGGCTAACTCAAAAAGTGTTTTACCGCATGAATGTCTTGTTTTTTTGCCGACAGACTCTGAAGCAGAGCCATATACAACTACTTTCATTCCTGCTTCCTTTGCTTTTAGAGCAACATCTATGTTTACATTATTAATTCCTGTATGTGAAAATATCCACATTGTATCCTTGCTGTCGAAATTATATGATTTCATAATGGCATTTCCATACCCTTCGGCCCTTTCGAGAAACAGAAACTGATGTATACCCATTTCGCCTGTAATTTTTGTAAAAAAGGTGAGGGGTAATTCAACAATAGGGTGGAATCCTACAAAACCGCCAATTCTTGGGTACATCTCTTCTACCGGGATGGTTGCATGTCCACAGCCAAATGTGTGAACCCATCTTCCCTTTTCTATAGAGTCGGCCATAACTGTTGCAGCCTCTTTGATGTTACTGAGTTGACTCTCTTCGATTTTTGACATTACCTCTCTGGCATTATTAAGCCATTCCAATGCTAACATATTGCTATTTTTTATTAAGTGTTAAAAAAATTAAGTACAAAAGTGCGATTGCCATAATGGAGGCAATCATAATATAATTGAGCATATTAAGCGTAACCACTCCCACAAATAAGTTTATCAAAGTGTTTCCGGTTAAGGCCACAACAAGAGCAAAGCTGAATGCAGTTCCTGAAAGATCCTTATACCTTTCGCCAATTTCACCCAGAATTACAGGGAAGGTTGATGCTAAACCCATGCCTAGAAAAAATGTCCCTGCAAGCATCACGCCTGTGGCATCGGACAAGGTTAGTATTATTACACCTGATGCAGAGATAATCATACTGGTTAAGAGAATAATCGGTTTTGACATTATTCTCAGGAGAATTCCCAGTATAATCCTTCCAATTCCAATACCTGCTATGACCAGTGTCAGAGCAAACATCGCATTTTTGCTGCTTATTTCATGAGTGCTCTCTAAAAAGGCTGGAATCCAGTTATTACTTATACCCTCAAGTCCGCTTTGAAAAAAGAGTATAAAACTAAGAATTAAAAGCGCCGGCTCTTTGGCCATTGAGATAATTTTGCCGAAAGGAACTCCCTGTTTTAACTTTGCCTCAGGAAAGATAATTAAAGAAAAGAAGATCAGAGGTATAATCAATATAATGCCGGTTGCCGATACAATGGCAGTATAGCTGAAGTTTTTTGATAAAGTGGCAAATAAAAGAGGAAGGATAATGGCCCCAGCTGTGTAAAATACACCCAGGATGCTTAGGTTTGACGCCCTCTCTTTATCGCCTGATATATCTGACACAAGTGCGTTTGTAAGTCCGTTTAATACTCCGCCGCCAAAACCTATAAGAAATACAGAAAATCTGGCAATGGCCATAGTGTTGGCAAAGGCTAATGTCTCTAAACCTGTGATAGTTATTAATCCGGCTGCCAAAATCAGGGCTTTGTAGCCGAAGCGGTCAATAATTGGTCCGAAAAGTATCGATCCTAAAAGAATGCCTAACGGAAGAAGGCCTACCATTGATGAAGCAGAGGAGTCGTCAAGACCAAATTTTTCTATTAAAGAGGGAAGGAGGGTTCCCATTATTACAAATG
Source organism: uncultured Muribaculaceae bacterium (assembly GCA_964349315.1). Classification (GTDB taxonomy): domain Bacteria; phylum Bacteroidota; class Bacteroidia; order Bacteroidales; family UBA932; genus Bact-08. Next base: position 1,594 of record CAYGGD010000085.1, on the reverse strand, counting down.
AAATACCAAAAAAGACCATTCCTGTAAATCCTGCGGTAAGGACTATTGATTTGTTTGGTTCTTTTATCATAGTAAGTTTATGTTAAATTTTGGTATGTGCCATTCTTGCTATTGCACCTGCACCATACAGGCCGGCAGTATCCGGAAGCATTGTGGCTGCAAAACGACATTGTTTAATTGCAATTGGCTGAGCCCATTTCAGGGCTTCGTTGTATATTCTGTCGATAAATACCGCTGCAGGACCAAATATTCCTCCACCAAATACAATTATCTCCGGGTTAAACAGACTGACGAAATTTGCAGCAGCCATTCCCCACATCTCGATAGCATCGTCAATAACTTTTACTGCAACTGGATTATTTTTGTAGTATGCCTCAAAAATCTCTTTTGGTGTTATTTTCTCTGAGGGCAACCCTGCAATGCCCTCTTTTTTTGCCCTTGATGTAATACCCGATCCGGAGGCATGGCTTTCGAAGCATCCCGAACTGTCCCACTCTTTGTCGTAGGGTGGTTTAAGGGCCATCCATCCTGCTGCACCTACAATATCTGATGCTCCGTGAAGTACTCTGCCGTCAATTAGAATCCCGGCCCCGATACCTGTCCCTACCGCTATGAAAACTGCATTTTCACACCCCCTGGCAACTCCCTGACTTACTTCTCCCATAATATAACATGTTCTGTCGCTCTCAACTGTAATTAAGGAATTGGGATATCTCTCCGAAAGTTTTTCTCTAAGAGGATAGTTATCCCAGTTTTTTATATTGGGAGCCCATACATTCCCGCTTTTAGAGTAGGCAATTCCGGGCACACATATTCCAATACATTTCTTGTGTTCACTTCCGATAGCACCTTTACTGATTAGCTTGTCGCAAAGAGTAAAGATTAAATCTGCGACCTGATCGCCCTCTCTGCCCTCCAGATAGAGAGTCTCTCTGATAAGCATTGTGTTATTTTCGGTAAAAAGAGCTCCGGATAACTTCGTACCGCCCAGATCTACTCCAATGTAAACCATATTGAAAAAGATTATATTATTACTGCACCCTTTGCTTTAAGCTTTAAGATTGATTCGTTGTGTCCCTCTAGAGTAACATAAGCAAGAGCTTCTTCTGCTACAAAAACTGTATAATTGTTGTTGAGTAAATCTGAAACAGTTTCAAATATGCAATACTCAGATGCGATACCTGAAATAACAACATTTTTTATATTGGATTCTTTAAGGAATTTTTGCAGACTCTTTCCATCAGCACATTTTGCATAAAACCCCGAATATTGTTCCAGATTGGGACTCTCTCCCTTTACAAATGTATTTAGAATGCTTGGTCTGTTTTCTCGTGTGGAAATTTCAAGATAGAATTTTTCATGAATTTGTTGCCCCTTGGTCCCTTTTATGCAGTGAGGAGGCCAGGGTCCGCCATTTTCTATAAAAGAGCAGTGATTTTCTGGATGTGAATCATTTATATAAATTACTGGTTGATTGGGGTTTTCGTTGATATGTTTAATGCTGTTTATTACTGCATTGGAAGAGTTAAGACATGCCATTGAACCATCGATAAAATCGTAAAGCATATCAGTAACAAGATGGATACTATTCTCT
>CAYGGD010000084.1:0-8045 GCA_964349315.1 uncultured Muribaculaceae bacterium | reverse complement strand
TAGCACCTGACTCATAATCAGGGGGTCGCTGGTTCAAGCCCAGCTGGGCCCACAAAAAAAGCAGCCTCTCGGCTGCTTTTTTATTTTGTGCAGATCAGCTTTTTGTTTCTAGAATCTGAAACCTATTGTAGCCTGATACCACACATTTTTATAACGGGGAGTCTCTGATGTTCCATCGCCTTTATTTGCTTGAAGGTCCCATCCAACTCTTGTACCAATTACAATTCTGTTTAAGTTAAAATCAAGCCCGCCCAAAAGCGAGAGAGTATTTTTACGGATATTATCGTTTTCAAACTCTTGTTCCTGATCGTAATTAACCAAATCACTCTTGAAAGAGTATTTGTCTTTTATGAGAAACGAGAACTGAGGTCCCGCAACTATAGTTACCAAAGATATTGGCTTAATGGCTAATAACAATGGTATACTTATATGATTACTGGTGTAAGTATAGCTATAGTCGCTGCCTAACAGAGATCCCGATCCCTTATATCCTTTCTGTGAAAACAGAAGTTCCGGCTGAACACCAATAAATCTCCCAATAGGAAGTGAAACAAAGACACCCGCTACCAAACCAAATTTGGGATCGGCATTAAATTGTTCTCCCTGAGAATCGTATACATTTGAAAGATTAGCACCTCCCTTTAATCCAAACGATAATCTCTCCCTAAAATCTTCACCACTCCTTTGTGCGAATACTAAAATTACTTTTTTCATTATTTTTTCTTTTTTATAAATCAATTTGAATGTAAATGATTCAAGAGCAAAAGTGAAGAAAATACGCTCATGAAATGCTATTAAATTCCAATCCATTGTTACATCATTCCCATAATCAAAATAGCTCCAGTGGCAATCATTATCGCACAACAGAAATAATTTTTTATATTTGTTAATATGAAAAAGCATGTTCTTATTATTTTATTATTGCTGCTCTCTCTCCCACTGCTTTCTCAAAATTATGCGAGGTTGAGAAGTGCTATGGTACGCGATCAGATTGCTGCGGGCGGAATTACCCATAGGGCAACATTAGATGCTATGAGAAAGGTAGAGAGGCATCTTTTTGTTCCGGAAACCATACGGAGCGCTGCATACGAAGATACCCCCATGCCTATAGGTTACGGGCAAACTATCTCCCAGCCCTTTATTGTAGCCTTTATGACATATCTGGTAAATCCCAAACCCGGCGACAGGGTGTTGGAAATCGGAACCGGATCGGGGTATCAGGCCGCCGTCCTTGCCGAAATTGTCGACTCGGTTTTTACTGTCGAAATTGTACCCCAGCTTGCTGCAAGCTCAAAAGAGACCCTTATTAGTCTCGGTTACGAAAATGTCCGGGTTTATGAGGCAGACGGATACCACGGTATCCCGGATAAAGCACCTTTCGATGCTATAGTGGTAACCGCAGCAGCCGAATACATCCCCCCTCCTTTGGTAGAACAGCTTAAAGATGGCGGAATAATGATTATTCCGGTAGGATCACCCTTTATGGTGCAAAACCTGATTCTTGTACAAAAAAAGGGGGGTGAAATAACCACCCGAAGTTTAATGGCAGTGCGCTTTGTCCCTTTTACAAGGAGGTAAAGCTATGAGCAGGAAACTATATCCGGCATTAGCACTGCTCTCTTCCGGCATAATTGCATTCCAGCTTGCACTTATGCAAATACTTTCAATTAGTCAGTGGAGTCACTTTGCCTATATGGTCATTTCTGTAGCTATGCTCGGTTTTGGGGCAAGCGGAACGGCACTTGCCATTCTTAAAAAGCAACTCATTAAACGAATAGAATATCTTTTACCGGCACTTTTCATAATTACCGGCATCTCAATTGCCCTTATCATGCTCTTTGGCACTAGGATATTCGGCGGCTTCGACTCCTATCTGATATTTCTCGAAAAAGGGCATTACTATAAACTTGCTCTCAGCTATACAGCTATCTTCGTCCCTTTTTTTACAGGGGCCCTTGCAATTGGCCTAATATACACCCATTATGTATCAAAAATAGGGAAACTCTACTTTGCAGATCTTTTGGGCTCGGGAACCGGGGGAGCTGTGGCACTGTTTTTACTATGGATTTTTGCTCCGGAAAAACTCCCCTATGCCATTGCTCTTTTCCCTATAGTTGCCGGCGCGATACTCTTTAAAAAAAGGTATCTGATGTTTAATCTATCGCTACTTACCCTCTCTTTATTGGTGTTGCTTGCCGGATTTATATCGGGTCCGGAGGTACCTATGTCGCAGTATAAAAGCTTATCCAGAGCTATGCTACTGCCCGGAGCCGAGATTAAGGAGATTCGTAATACCCCCTATGGACAACTTAAGCATCTGCAGGCAGAAGCCCTCCGTTATGCCCCTGGACTGAGTTTAACCTACACAAGCACAGTGCCGGTTCAAGAAGCACTTTACATTAACGGCAACTGGTTTGGCCCTCTGGTTAATTTCGATGCAAATTCAACCGGTCACTTTCTGAATTTCGCAACAAATGAGTTGCCATTTGTTATATCCAACCCTAAAACGGTGCTTGTCCCAGAGGCCGGAACAGGGCTCTACGCATCACATGCTCTTTCGCATGGAGCAGAAAAAATTTACGCTGTAGAGTCTAACGGAGCAGCAATAGAAAAAATCAAGGAGAGGTCTGATATCCCCCTAAACCGTATTAATTTTATAAATAAAGATTCGCGAAGCTATATTATCTCTTCCCGCAGCTCTTACGATCTCATTATTTTGCCGGTAATAGAATCATTCGGAGGTAGCTCTGGCATAAACGCGATAAAGGAGCAATATCTCTTTACTCTGGAGTCTTTTGGGAATATGTACCAAATGCTCACCCCCGCTGGGATTATTGCCGTAACAGTATGGATGGATACCCCTGCAAGAAACACCCTTAAAATGCTTGCTACTCTTGTTCAAACAGCCGAAGATATTGCGGGTGTAAATCCGGCGGACCATATTATGGCACTGCGCAGCTGGGGAACAGTTACTTATATTCTCAAAAAAGAGGCAATTACCCGTGAAGATATCGATAAGATGCTTGCTTTTTGCCGTTTAAGAAACTTTGATCCTCTGCTCTACCCCGGAATTAAAGAAGAGGAGAAAGCCCGTTACAACTTTCTTCACGACAACTCCTTTTTTGCGCACACCGGGCAAATAATGAGCCCTCAAAGAGAAGAGCTTTATAATTCATACGACTACCAGATTGCTCCGGCAACAGACCGTAAACCATTTTTTTCTCAATTCCTCAAAGTTGGCCGTTTATCCAGAATGAGAGAAATCTTCGGCAGTTCGTCGGTTCCCTTTTTGGAGGTTGGCTACCTTATTGTTCTTCTCACTTTAGCCCAGATATCGATTGCTGCACTCCTTTTTATTATTGCACCCCTCTTTTTTATCGGATTCAGAGGAAAAGGGAGGGGATTCACTATATTTCATTTCAGCGGCATCGGCATAGGCTTTATGTTTGTCGAAATTGTGCTGATCCAAAAATTCACACTCTTTTTCGGTCACCCTATTTATGCTGCCACGGCTGTACTCAGCGGCTTGCTGATCTTTTCGGGAGTAGGCGCACGGTTTTACGATAGAGTAATTAAAACACCGGCTCATTTCACTTATGCTGTATCCTGCATAATTGTATTAATAGTCTTCTTCTCTTTCTTTTTAACTCCAATACTGCTTCTCACAATAAGCGCTCCTTTAGTTGTAAAGGGCTTAATCAGTATTATTTTGACAGCCCCCCTCTCTTTCTTAATGGGGATACCTTTCCCGTATGGACTTAAAAAACTATCTTTGATAAACGACAATTTAATTCCCTGGGCATGGGGTATCAATGGCTCTCTCTCGGTGGTAAGCACTGCCTTAGCTACAATAATTGCCGTAGAGGCCGGTTTTCATATTGTTATGACAGTTGCCGCAATTGCCTACTTTTTAGTAATTCCATCAAATATTAAAATAAACCGTTAACAAAATACTACAGCTATGAAAAAACTACTTCTCTCTCTTATTGCGTTTGGATTTATAAATCTGCTCGATGCTCAAATCAAAGATGTTTCATCAGAGCCCTACAATTTTAAAGTAACTAATATTCAGCCCTCTACTCCGGTTAAAAACCAGGCGGTTACCGGAACATGCTGGTCGTTTACATTAAAATCGTTCTTTGAATCGGAACTCATACGAGCCGGTAAAGGGGAGCATGATCTTTCAGAAATGTTTACAGTAAGGTACAACTATATAAATCGCGTAAACGACAATTATCTTAAGCTGGGAAAAGGGAATCTCGCGGAGGGAAGTCTTACCCAAATGGCTCTTAATGTAATGGATCAGTACGGAATGGTTCCCGAAGAGGTTTACAACGGAATAAATTACAACTCCAAAACCCATAATCATCGCGAACTAAACCGTTTTGTTAATGCAATAGCACAGGTTCCCATCGATTTAAAAACTAAAAGTCCAGAGTACAAAAAGCTTCTGAACTCTCTGCTAGATATATATCTTGGCCCTGTGCCCGAAACCTTTAATTACAGAGGCAAGGAGTACACTCCCAAAACATTTTTACAAGAGCTCGGCCTAAAAACAGAAAACTATGTTCAGCTGACAAGCTTTAACCACCATCCGTTTTACACCGATTTTGCGCTCGAGATTCCCGACAACTGGAACTCCGGGAGATTTCACAATTTACCTCTTGACGAGTTTATTCAAGTTATCGATTATGCTCTGGAAAACGGACACACAGTGAGTTGGGGCGGCGATATGAGCGAAAAGAGCTACTCCGACGAAGTGGGAATTGCCGTTAATGCTACAAAAGAAGAACTCGACAGCGAAGAGGGGCGTAAACTCTCTTTCTCAAGAATTTACAAAGAAGCTCCTGTTACGCAGGAGAGCCGTCAGCACGGTTTTGAAACCTTCGTTACAACCGACGACCATTTGATGCACTTGATAGGAAAGGGTAAAGACTCACAAGGCACCGTATACTACATAGTCAAAAACTCGTGGAAACCGGAAATCAATCGCTTTGGAGGGTATAACTTTCTATCTCTTAATTATGTAAGAGCAAAAACCGTATATATGATGGTTCATAAAGATGCCGTTCCGGCCGGTATACTGTCAAAACTCAAGGGAGTTAAATAATAACCTCTGCCGGTATCATATTCAACATCGCATTTATCATATAAAACGACCTGCATTGTTCTATCTCATTACAGTGCAGGTCTCTTTCTGCAATAACACCATCCCTTAATAAACGGGCCCTGCGTGTCCCTTTTAACAGGCAATTGGCAGGAGTGTAAAGTGTCCCGTTAAAATCGTAAACAATATTGCCATACGACGTATCTGTAACAAGGTCGCTCTTTACAATAAGAATGTCGTCGCAACTCCCTTTTTGTTTCAGCAAATTGTCAAAGCACAATCGATCTTCATATTTAAAGGGGTACCAAATATTGTCACTCTCCACAACTTTCAAAGAGATTGCAGACTTTTGTGTATACTGTTCCAAAGAAGCAGAAATCACTCTTTTCGAGTAAACAACCCTGAATTTGTAAATATCCCCTACATTTTCGCCGTTTTTACCCCACATCGAATCAAAAAGATATTGCAGTGGCAACTCATACACTAACCCAAATTGAAGCAAAATCGTGCGGGTGCTCCTCTCCAGGTGGTACCCTATATTACACATAGTCCCCCTCTCAACCCTTATGCTCTCTATAAAATTCATGGCATCTCTATTAATGGTAAGTATATCTTATTAACCATTTCGTTATACTCTTCAGCACAGGTGCTGTTAACCGTAACTCCTCCCCCGCTTCTGTACCATAATGACCCATCGCCATCTTTTTGGATAAACCTTATAAGAACGGCCGTATCGAGTGTTTTACCATCAAAGTAGCCGAAAATACCTGTGTAAAAGCCGCGAGGCTCACCCTCCGCCTCTCTGATAATATTAATAGTAGAGGGTTTTGGTGCACCCGAAATTGAACCGGCAGGCAGTAGCGCAGCAAGTAAATCGCCCGGCTTAAACAAATAGCTTTCAGAAATTTTTCCTCTAATATCGGAACTGATTTGCAAAATTTTGCCCCTGTCTGTTTTAATTGTACCGGCATATCTAAATCTCTCAACCCATACATTATCGCATACAATGCCCAAATCGTTTCTTATAAGGTCGGTAATGGTATTGTGCTCGCAACTCTCCTTATAGTTATTCAGAATTGTTTGCAGGGCATCAGGCACAGATGCATCAATAGTACCTTTCATCGGAGTGCAGGAGATTTCTCCTTTCTCTATTTTCACAAACCTCTCCGGAGAAAAAGAGACAAATAAACCGGCCACATAAAGCCCGAAAGGCGATCCGGTACAGTAAAAAATCTGCTCCAGCGACAAAGGTGAGTTTACTTTGGTTTTACAGGTAAGGTTAACCAGATAGCTGTCACCTATTTTAAGGGCATCTGCCACTTTTTGGAATTTTACTGAGTACTCTTCAAGAGAGAGTTTTTCAGTAATATCCAAAAGAGCTCTTTTGTATAATGAGGCAGCAGAAACAGCCTCCCTTCTTTTACTATCATTTGAATTTGTAATGTTATGTACCCTAAACAGAACATCACTCTCCTGATTGGGATTACACACAAAAATGCCATTCTGCATCTCGTAGTCCAGCGCAAAAACAAAAGGCTCTCCTTCCGTATATTTACGGTTGATTAAATCTATTGTTGTTCCGAAACTATAAAGGTCTCTTCTCAATTAATTCCCGTTTTAAATGCAATTATACACTATTTATTGTGCATATAACCTATATTTGTTTCAAATTAGAGATCTCCATTGAAAAGAGTTGCTATCATCAACAACTACGACTCCTTTGTCTATAATGTCGCACACCTTGTTAAAAGAGCAACCGGCATTTCTCCCGATATATTCTTTAACGATAAGATACCCTTTGAAAGTTTATATAAATACACCCACATAATACTATCGCCCGGCCCCGGAACGCCCAATCAGGCAAATGACCTTATAAAGGTAATTGACTACATCAAATTTACCCATCACATTCTGGGAATTTGTTTAGGACATCAGGCAATAGTAAACTATTTTGGCGGCTCTTTAGTTAATTTAGAGCAACCCCTTCACGGTCACAAATCTCCTCTATTTCTAAAAGATAAAAACGACCCGGTTATCGGGAAGCTGTTTAGCTCTCAATCTAAAAAGAGAGTTATTAATGTTGCGCTTTATCACTCCTGGGCAGCCGATTATAACACACTCCCTAATTGTTTGTCGGTAGGAACAGTCAACGAAAAAGGAATTATAATGTCACTCTATCACAAAGAGCTTCCAATTTACGGGGTTCAGTTTCATCCCGAATCGGTAGCTTCAGACTACGGAGTAGAGATAATCTCCAACTGGCTGCAACTTTGATTTAAAAAAAGATTTGGCTATATTTAGGCAAATCAAAAATGTCAGCTTATGAAAAATCTTTTAATTATCTCACTTGCCACCTTTTTGTTTGTGGCAGTTTCGTGTAACAACCAAACAACAGAAGTACTTCCCGACACACAGGAACAGCAGGTGGTGGAATTCCGTGATTTTGGTCCTGAAGTATTTGTGTTTGACATTGAAGAGTACACACTGCAAAACGAAAACTTCCGTATTGCTCTCTGGACAGGCACTCATATGCAGCTTACCCTTATGAGTCTGCTCCCCGGCGAAGAGATCGGGCTGGAGGCACACTCCAATTTAGATCAGTTTATCAGGGTTGAATCCGGTAAAGGAGTGGTTGTAATGGGTGACACCAAAGATGAGCTCTCCTTTGAAGCTCAGCTCGAAGATGATTTTGCTCTATTTATTCCTGCGGGTAAATGGCACAACATTTATAACACCGGCAATGAACCCCTAAAGCTTTATTCTATTTATGCCCCACTTGAGCACCCACACAGCACCATTCACAAAACTTATCAAGAGGCGCTTGAAGACGAACACCACCATCATCACGATTAATTTACGCCCCAAACTATATTTTTTACATTAAAAAACTTTACACTTCGTAAAGTTTTTTTTGTCGTTTATAAAGGGTGCTTCAAAG
>CAYGGD010000083.1:0-8259 GCA_964349315.1 uncultured Muribaculaceae bacterium | reverse complement strand
TCGCCCATTGTATTCCCTCAATTATTTTCGCTTCTTGTTTCTCAATCAATGTATTGTAAGGTTATCTAAGTTTTTTTTTATGAGAGGTCCGGATACATTGTTAAAGGCAGGGTTTTTTAAAATAGTAAGTTCCATTGTTTTTTTCATCATCACTACCTCTCTTGATGCTAAAAAACCGAATGCCGGATTTGCTCCTTTAGTTCTTTCAAATACTGATACTGCGGAATGTTTCAATCCTGAAAAGGCAACTGATAGCCGGTTCAAACTTGTATTTTACCCTCAGTTTAATTTTAAAAATTCCAGACTGGACAAAATGTACCTGGTACAGGCAAATATTAACCCGGCACTGGAAATCTCTTTGTGGAGAGGTTCATTGATTACTTCTCAGGTTATCTTTCCTGTTTTTAATGAATACTCTTCAGATGAGAACAAGGTAAGGCCCGGTTTTCTGACTTTCAGTCAGCAATTAAAAATACCAGGCAATATTCATCTGCTGTTTACTGCAGGAAACTTTGACCACTTCAGGGCAGGTGCAGACCTCAAACTCTTAAAACCTTTAGGAGAGAGTTCGTCACTATATGTACAGGCAGGGTACACCGGATGGTCTGTCCTTTTTTTTGACAAATGGCACCATTCCGACCCCAATAAACTTAACTGGAGAGCAGGGTTCAACCACTTTATTCAGTCAAAGAGAATATTAATAAATATGAATGTGTCAAAATTCTTGGCTAATGATATTGCCCTCAGAGGAGAAGTAATCCGATACTTTAAGAGATCATCTGTCGGTTTTTATATTCAGACTCTCAGATACGACGGATATACGCTTAATGGGGGGTTTTTTATAGCCCTTGCATTACCGCAGTTAAAAACTATAAATAGGAGAGGTTCCTTTACGGTCTCAGGAGCAGATTTTTTTCCTGTAGAGTATTTTGCCAGGCCATATCCTCAAAGAGGCCGCTACTACAGAACATCTCCCGCTGAAAATAGTAACTATAATTTTTTTAACCACTTAATAATTAAATAATTACAAGATTCACCTTTTACTTAAATAAAATCCACGAAAATGAATGCGAGACAACACATCCGACTATTACTAAAAGGGTTTATGATGACCTTGCTGGTTATCTCATTCGCAGCTATTTCTTCTTGCGAAAAGGGAGATGAACCACCACCTCTTCCTGAGCCTCAACCGGCTAAATACACTATTAAAGGACAAGTAATCAATCAACAAACAAATACTCCTATATCGGGAGTCTTGGTTACTATGGGTTCTCTTACCCAAACGACTACTGCCACAGGTAGCTTTGAGTTTGCAAATCTGACCGAAGCCGGAAAATACACACTGGTTTTTAAAAAGGAGGGCTTTTTTGATGCCACATACAGTCTGGAATTTCAAGCAGCTGCTCCAAATCATACAATTTCATACACTATCAGCGTTAGTATGGTTCCTTATGTTCCGGGGGTAACTCCGATTAACTTTGCAACTGGTGGTACAGTTAGTGTCACCGGAGCGGTTCCGGCTGAGCTTACAATTCCTGCCGGAACAACTGTTACCGATAAAAACGGACAACCGGTTACAGGTACCGTTAATATTACTGCTGTTGCAAATCCTGATATTATTGCAGGTACATCAAATAATCCTGGAATTGCCGTTATGAGATTTGAACCTTCAGGACTTCAGTTCAGTAATCCACTTCCACTTGCGCTAAATAACCCTCTTTCTACTTATCGGTTCACTTCTGTTCAACTGGAATATTTTAACGAGACCACTAATCTTTGGGAGGTAAAACCTCAGCCGGTAACATACAATACTGCTACAAACAAGTATGAAACAGTTATCAATCACTTTTCTATTTACAAAATTTCTCACACTGTTGCAATGAGTTATCTTGGCTCAACAGAAGAGAATGTTAATGTTATAGACAATTTGATTGAGAATAAAACACTTACTCCTAAAACCATCACCTCTATCTCAATTAAGAGAAAGAGCGGTTATAAATATGAGACTCCGCTCGAGACTCTCATTACACAGGCCGGTGTATCAGGCAGTGATGTATCTGCGCTGGCAGCAATGATAGAGGAGGTTATTAAACCGTACGTTGGAAATGCCAGCCCGGTTGCAGAACTTGTTCTTACTGATGAAGCCGTTTCAGTATCCAGGGTAATACAGCCTAATTACAAACTTGTAACATCCGGAAGACAGGCTATTGACAGAAATAGCTTTACTGTTAGTATTACCGGACCGGGAGGGGAAGTTTCAATAACAGCTGTTGTTCAGTCGGCAGGTGCTGTATCTCTCTTCTTCCAGGATTCTCTTATAGATGATCATGGACATGGAGGCGGAGGAGGCGGTTCATAGGGATTTGTCTTTATGATAATCAAAAAGCTAACCAAGGTGAAACTAATGGCAATTGCGTTGCTGTTAGTTTCACCTTTTTACTTGCATTCTCAGTCTACGATGGGAATAACCGGCCTTTTAAACAGTCCATCGGCTTTGATGACAGAAGATGGTACAGTTAAAATAGGCGGCAATTTTCTTAATACAAATATGACTCCTGATCAATGGGATTACAATACATTTAACTTTTTCATAAACATTACCTTTTTTAGTTTTTTAGAAGCAGCCCTGACAAACACTGCTTTTAGTTTTAATAAAGATGGTAAATTCAATAATATTGACAGAGCTGTCTGCGTCAAATTCCGGCCACTTAAAGAGGGTAGATATCATCCTTCTATTGCAATAGGTTCAAATGACTTACTAACATCAAATACAACCAGCTACTTTGACCCCTCAAGAGGGAATAAATATTTTGGTACTCACTATATTGCATTAAGCAAACATTTAGATTTGGGTAAAAATAGAGTGGGGCTGCATATGGCTTATAATATTCTATCCAGCACAAAACAAACCATAAACTTTCCTCTATCCGGGGGAATCTCCATTTCTCCCTTCTTTTATCCAAAAATGAATATAATTGCAGAGTATGATACCAGAAACTTCAATTTTGGTGGGAATATCCTGATCTTTAATCATCTCTTTTTGCAGGTATTCATTCAAGATTTGAAATATCTCTCTTTTGGGGCACATTTCCAGATATCATTGTTATAAATTTCGGGACCATGAAAAAACTGATTATTTACATAAAGACATTATGTATTGTTATATATTTCTCTACTTATTATGCTACCGGCCAGGACATTACAGGCAAATGGTATGCTACTCTGTTAATTGAAAGCAATGAACTCAGACTCATTTTTGATATAGTACAAACAGACTCTCTTTTATCGGCAACATTAAGTAGTCCCGATCAGGGAGTATCAAACATTCCCCTTGAGAAAGTTAGATTCAATAATTCGGTATTGTCTATTTCACACCCACCAATAGGAATGGAGTACAGCGGTGTTTACACAAATGAGCGTATTCTGGGCACTTTTCGCCAATCAGGACTGTCTGCCCCTCTGCAACTCACCAAAAGAGCCCCAGAAGGCTCCGGAAGGCCTCAGGAGCCCGGCAAGCCCTATCCTTATAAAGAAAATGAGATTCTTTTTATAAATTATAAAGACAGCATAGTACTTGCCGGAACACTATCCTGTCCCGCTGAAGGAGAAAAATTTGATGCTGTAATTTTAATCTCTGGAAGCGGACCTCAAAACCGGAACCAGGAGATTGCGGGTCATAAACCGTTTTTGGTATTATCTGATCATTTAACAAAGAGCGGATTGGCCGTCCTACGCTACGACGACCGAGGGGTAGGGGCTTCCGGAGGAGTTTTTGCAAATGCCACAACTATAGATTTTGCAGAAGATCTTTTTTGGGCAGTAAGGTATCTGGAGAGCAGAGATGATATTAACAGAATCGGTTTAATAGGGCACAGTGAGGGGGCCATTGTCGCTTCAATAGTTGCTTCCCAGCATCCCGGGAAAATAGAGTTTATTGTGCTGATGGCCGGGCCTGCTCTGCCGGGTAAAGAGATATTACTGACTCAGCAGGAGGCCATATCCCTAGCGGGAGGCTCTTCAAAAGAGGAGGTTTTGGAGTATATCAGAATTAATAGAGGACTTTTCTCTATTATTGAAGAGAGTATTGAGTCACTACCTATGGAAAAAGTTAGAGACTCGCTGGAATTATTCCTGAATAATGAAACTGGAGCATCTGTTGGGAGTGCTATAATAAGGCAACAAGTTAATACCCTCACATCACCATGGATGTTGTTTTTTCTTAATTATGATCCGCGAAATACTCTGAGTAAGGTTCAATCTCACATTCTTGCAATTAATGGAACAAAGGATCTTCAGGTACTAGCCGCCCAAAATTTAAACCAATTGTACAATACCATTATTGGGGGAGATAGAGAGGGAGAAATAGATATAATTCGTAATAACAAACATGTTACAATAATTGAATTTGAAGGCATTAATCATTTGTTTCAATTGTGCAATACCGGTCATCCCTCTGAGTATTCAAAAATTGAGGAGACTATTAATCCATCTGTATTAGATACAATTTCTGCCTGGATAAATAGAATTTTGCAATAGAAACTATTGAATAAAATGTACTCCGCTATAATTCGACTTATCTCTTCCTCTTGTCGCAATTACCACATAGTTATTCCCCTTTTCACCTTCATATGATGTAAGGTGAGAGTGTTGACGAAGATTTGCCGTCCACTCTCCGATAGTATTGGTTCTCTTTAGTGAATATACTGCGTACATTTCTGCTCCCTCCACTTGCGCCCAACTCAATTGATTATTTACTATAGTGACAACCGGCGGGGACGGGTTGCTACCGGGAGTGCTAAAGTTAGGGACCAGAGACGGATATTGGTATATGCGGTTAAGTATAAACGAGTTTAGTGTGTAGGAAAGCAGATGGTTAGTTCTAAACCAGCAATTACCCTTTACATTGGTTAGGGATCTGCCAATTGATACCTGACTGAGAAATTGTTCGGGATTTGCAAATGCAGGATAGTTGGCATCTCCGTGCTTGTAGGCAGCTAATCCGGGAACAACAGCTATTCCGGCAGACTGAGCATTCCAAAATCTGACATGAGTGTCAAAATCTGCTGTAGAATGGCCTATTTCCCAATAAATCTGGGGAGCAAGGTAATCTATGATTTTTCTGTTCATCCAAGTAACGGGATTTGCATAAACAGTCATTGCATTAGAGTAGGTTCCCATTGGTGAGACACCGAAAGTGATGCTTTTATCTGCACTCTTTATAGTATTATTGACGTCGGCTATCATTGCATCTATGTTTTTTTCTCTCCAGGTATGGATATCCATACCTTCACCATACTTAAGATAACTTTCACGATCGTCAAAAACATATGGATTTGTTACTTTCGAGCCATATGGATAAAAATAGTCGTCAAAGTGGATTCCATCTACATCGTAGTTATCAATTATCTCTCTTACGATATCACATATATGCTCTCTTACCTCAGGAAGACCGGGATTCCAGTAGCGTGCTCCTTCAAAAACAACATACCTTTCCGGATAGTCTAAAGCTGGATGCCCCGGCGCATAATATTGCGAATTTCCACCGACGCGGTATGGGTTTAACCATGCATGCATCTCCATTCCTCGTTCATGTGCTGCATCAATTGCTACCTGAAGGGGGTCATAACCCGGATCTACACCCTGTGTGCCGGTAATATAGTGCGACCAAGGAACCAATTCCGAATTATAAAAAGCATCAGAAGAGGTTCTGACCTGAAAAAGAACAACATTGATATTTGAAGCTTTTAATCGATCGATCTGATTAATTAGTAAAGCAATCTGCTGATCGGCACCTTTAGCGTTTTGGGGCCAGTCCAGAGACCATGCAGTTGTAAGCCAGGCAGCACGAAACTCATGAGTTAATATCAGTTTATCAGAGATTGTATTAAACTGCAGAGGTAATTCTTCTTCTTCAGGTAAAACCGGAAGAGGTTCCTTTGAGCATGAAAAGACCATCAGAAACAGCAATGCTGTAGCGAAGTACTTTCGCAGGCAAAATATTGTGTTCTCCATTTTAATGATTTCTATTTTCAGATTAGTTTAGGACACACAAATTTATTCTTTTTATTGATATTATACATCTATTCTGTCATTTTGGCAGATTTTTTTAATTGGTACTTAATTTGATTCTGTAGTAACAAAGTCCCATTGATTTAGATATAATTTATGTTAAATTTTAAAAAAAAGGAGGTAATTATGACACTAATCAGAAGAAGCGAGAACCTTCCAATGTGGACAAATATCTTTAACGATATTTTTAACCACGACTGGAATGATTGGTCTCTTAGAAATTATTCTATGACAAATACTACTCTACCATCAGTAAATATCAAAGAGACCGACGATAATTTTGAGGTACAAGTGGCCGCTCCCGGCATGGGAAAAGGCGATTTTAAAGTAGAAGTTAATCAGGGTGTTTTATCAATATCTTCGGAAAAAAAAGAAGAAAGAGAAGAAGATGATAGTAATATCAGATACACCCGAAGAGAATTCAGTTATCAGTCATTTTGCAGATCCTTTTCTCTGCCAATGAGTGTGGAGAGCGATAAAATAGTTGCAAGGTACGATAACGGAATTCTGAAAGTCTCAATTCCAAAGAGAGAAGAGGCAAAACCAAAACCGAACAGATTAATTGACATAGAATAATTAAATCTATTCTATTGTTAGTTTCAGGGCTTTTGAATTATAACCTTCTCTGAAAGGATATGCCTTAAGCGAAACAGTAAGATTAAAAAGTCCGGTAGGAAAATCTTCGGGTACAATTATATGGGCCCGGAGATTTTTATTTTCTCCCCCCTCTAAATTATTAACCGGCACCTCCGTTTGCGCTTGGATTGATTTTCTGAACCCTTTTCCAAGAAAAACAGCATGTAACGAAACCGGATGCTGAGGATGATTGAATGGTAAATTATTGATGCCTTTGTTAAACATTTGGATAGTTAAGAACAGTTTATCGCCTCTTTTTATTACTTGATCCGATAAGGAAAAATCTATGGAAACATCATTAGTTAATACTATTGATTCAGAAAAGTGCAGATAGAGAGTATCTCTGTTGTATAGGGTATGCGGAATTGCCAAAGAATCATATCTGTCTGTAACAATAACAACGGGTCTGTTTAAAAAATTGTTGTAAAACCCGTGAAGGTCGTATTGATTCTGCCTGTAAAAAACTGAGTTAACAGTGAATGCATCCTCTTTAGTATAAAAACTATATATCGATGGTTTCTGATACCCGTCTCTGAATATTACAGCTCTTCCCTGAGATATCTCCTTAATGTTTTGTGACCATCTGTTTTGATTATGAAACTCGAGTTGAACCGGGAAACTGTCGCAGGCAAGAATAACTCTTGCTGTAAAAAGTATAAGAATGGTTGGAAAGAGATATCGGATAGTCATTTTTTTAACTGAATGGTCACTTCTGCTTTTGGAGAAGATAATAATAATCATTGGTATTGATGCAGCTATTGTCCATTGGGGCTGAGCATGTCCTCTCAGGGTAGTTATCCAGAAAAAAAGGATAAATCCCACAATAACATAAACCAGAGATTTTTCAAAACTATCTTTAAAGCGGTATTTAAAAAGAATATATCCGGTAATAAATAGAGCAACAGGGTTGAAGCTTGCAGCCTGATTAGGAAGGTATTCCAGAAAATAGCGCAACTTAAATGGTTTAGATCTGCCGATTGTATGGTACATCAGCGAAGGGAAATCGTTATTATATTGCCATGCAAAATGTGGAACAAGCAAGACAAGTGCAGCAATACCGCTCAGCAAAAATTTATAATTTAAAAGAAGACGGGGATTTGATAAAACAACAAATACTATTACGAGCCCTCCCTGATATTTACTGTACACTAAACCCGCCATTGCTATTGAAAGCATAAGGGAGTTTAAAAGTGACTCCCGAACCAGAAACCTCTTGTAAGAGAGTATAAAGAGAGCAGTAAAAAAGAGCAGGGGAGAGTCCGGGGTTGTCACAAAGCCATATGTAACAAACATTACAATTGATGCCGATATTCCGAAAAATGCCAGCACATCTTCTGTCGACTCTTTTTTATCCGGAATCGTCTTCCATATCAGCAACAAGGTAAAAAGTTGCAACAAAACCGTCAGAAATCTTACAGCCAACTCGTTACTAAACAACAACGAGCTAATAGAAATCATTAAGGCAACAAGGGGAGGATGGTCATAATAACCCCAGGCAAGTTCTTTAGAATAAAAAAAGTAGTAAGATTCGTCAGGGATAATATCCGTGACAAC
>CAYGGD010000082.1:0-8262 GCA_964349315.1 uncultured Muribaculaceae bacterium | reverse complement strand
CATCTTCGTACCATTGCTCTCCAAGGTCACTGCCTCCTCTGATTTGGGCTATGGCATAGATAAACCCTCTGTCTATAAGAGAGTATGCAGAGGTGCTGAAATGGACATTTGAGCTTGAACCATAGCTTCCGTATGAGTAGAGCATAACGGGGTTTTTACCATTCTTCCTCAACCCTTTTTTATAAACTATAGCCATAGGAACCTTTACTCCGTCGTGTGCAGTTGCCCAAAGGCGCTCTACAGTGTAGTTATCCGGATTAAAACCGGAAGGGATTTCCTGTTCTTTAAGTTTTACAGACTCTCCTGTTACCATATCAAACTCATAAAGGGTAGATGGTCTGTTTAAGGAGGTGTAATTGTATCTGATTGTAGTTGCATCGTACTCTGGGTTTCCGCTCAGGTATGCAGTGTATACCGGTTCGGGGAAAGAGATTCCTGTTGTTGTGCCTGCCTCATTAAGGTTGTAAATGATAATTTCGTTCAGTCCGTTTTTCCTTATTTGAACAGCAATATGATTTTTCAGAACATCAAAACCCTCTATTCTCACTTCAGGGTTGTGATCTACAAAAACACTCCAGTTCGAAAAGTCTTTGTATCCCTGAAGAGGTGCAGTGTAAATTTTACCGTTTATGCTGCTGCTATCTTTATAGCGTATGAAAAAATTATTTTCGTGGTGACTTAAAGAGTAGTCCACTCCCTGTACTCTCGGAAAAAACAGATCGAAGCTGCCAGTGGGACTATTTGCGTTTAGCATGCGGTACTCACTTGTAGAGGTACTTGAACTTGCTATAAAAATAAACTCGTTAGTTTTGCTTTTAAAAACATATGTGTTGAATCTTCCGTCACTCTCTTCATAAATAAACTGATCCTGACCACGGCTCCCGAGTGTGTGCCTGTACACTCTGTATGGCCTTAGTGCTTTATCGATAACACCGTAAAAAAGAGTTTTGTTGTCATTTGCCCAGGCAAAAGATGATACACCATCAATTGCAACTGACAGATCTTCTCCTGTTTCAAGGTTGCGTACTTTAAGGGTGTACTCTGCGTATGAGCCTGTTTCGTTGTAGGTGTATGCAGCAAGTTTGTTGTCAGGACTGATGCTGTACCTTGCAAACCGGAAAGCCCTTTTACCTTCGGCCATCTCGTTTACATCAAAAATTATCTCTTCGGCAGCATCTAATGACTCCTTTTTACGGCAGTACACTCTGTATTGCTTTCCGCTTTCTGTTCGGGTGTAATAGTAGTATCCATTTATATAAGATGGGTAACTTTCGTCTTCGTCTTTTATTCTGCCGATGATCTCTTCGTAAATATTGTCCTGAAGCTCTTTGGTCGATTCCATTACACTATTTGTGTAGTTGTTTTCTGCATGAAGATATTCAAGGACCCTCTGGTCCTCTTTATCGCGTATCCAGTAGTAGTTGTCTATCCGTTCGTTGCCAAAGTCATTAAAAACCTGAGGAATTTTTTGAGCTACAGGTGGAGGCGGAAAGTCGTTTTGATTTTTTATATTCACATCGTTGGTATTACATGCTGCAGCTAAAGCCATAACTGTAACGGCAGCCATTATTCTAAACTTTTTCATGTTTTTTAAGTTCTTTTGTTACAAAAGATAAAGTTACTGATTTAAAATATATCTCTTTATATATTCCTTAACTTTTTCTTCGGGGAGAATAATGTTGAATTGTTCCCAAAAATCGCTGTCGTAGGTGTAGCGTGTTTCTGAAAAAACAGTTCGGGTTAATAACCTCTCATCTCTTTCAAAAGGATTTACCTCGGTTGTTTCAATTAAACAGTTTGCCATCTCAAACCATACATTAAGTTTTGATGAGAAGAGTCGGTTTTTTCTTCTTACTCTAAATGTAAGATCACCCCTTATGTGATTTGGGTAATAGTAATCTTGGTACTGTTTGTATGATACGTAATACTCAGCTTTTTCGGGTGTAATATCCAATCCCCTGCTAAGTCGAAGAACCAGATTCTCTTTTGCTTTGTGCACATAATCCGGGTTAACTTCAAACCTGGCGGAAACCAGTGCCGAATTTTCTGCATCTAAATAAAGATTGCCCTTGTACAGTGGCAAAGAAATACCCTCTTTTTGTTCAAATGAAATTACATTTACCCTGCGTCCGTCTATGGTGGAAATGTCGGAGTGAGAGTATTTGTAGATATCCATCTGCCAGGGAGAGATAAAATCGGGGGGATTTTTTACTATATCGAGCAAAAGTGTAGAGTTGATAGTCGATTTAACCTTTGCAACCAGAGTATCACTATTGTCAGGATTGCTGACTCTCCTCATTTTTAGTACTTTTACCTGCTCATTGGAGGAGTTTGTATTGATGCCTGGTTTGTAAATTTTTAAAACCGCCTCTGTTAAGTTCATACTGTTTTTATGCTCAATCCCCTCTCTGTAAAAGGCGGTAATGTAAACCGGCTCCTTATTGTAGTTGCGGCTTTTATTGGCTATCATTGCTCTTATGGCAGCAATTGGGTCTACAACCCTCACCACTACCTCTTGCAGAGGTGTTATCTTTTGATCTAGGTAAAAGGTTATATTCTGATTTAACAAAAGGGACGATTTAATAATGCGACTTTGATAGCCGAGATGCGAAAACCTTATTGGATGCTCTAGAAGTGTGTCGTGAATTCTAAGCCGGAACTCTCCCTCTGAATTTGTAACTGTTCCGGTGGAGTGGCCGTCTAAACTTACAGTTGCATAAACAACCGGTTCTTGGGTAATACGGTCGGCTATAACTCCTGAAACAATGCTGTATTCACTCTTCTCCGGAATTTTTACAATTTCTGCAGGCTTCTCTTCAGGAGGTAAGTAGTATATAAGCACATACTTATCTTCTTTAATTATTGATAGTTGCGGATTTTCAGTAATTATAGCGACTGCCTTTTCTAGGGTGTAATCTCCAGGCCTTATCCTTACTCTTTTATTATTGTCTATTATGTTGCTGTCGTAAATAAAAAGAATTCCTGTGTTATCTGAGATATGATTTAACAGTGAGTACACTGTTCCTCGTGATTGAGTTATGGAAACAATATCGGAATCTTGTTTCTCCTTTACAGAAAACCCCGTTAATACAATAAAAAAAATAGTATAAAGGTAACGACCCATTTATGCCGATTAGTTATGAATAGTAATCTCCTGTTCAGTTAAAGTATATCGCAGATTTAGTGCCAAACAAACCATTTTAGCAACTGTTTCCGGAGATTCAGGAGAAAAGGTTGCAGTAATTATTCTGTTTTGAAGTTCGGGAATAACTACTATTCGGGCAGATTGATTGGTCTTATTTATTACTCTGATTACATCAGAAAGTTTTTGGTCTTTGAAGTGCAGTTTTGCGAAATTGGGATGGTACTGTTCAAGATTGTCAGCTTGTTGCACAATAAGGTTATTATTCTCAATAAAAACTATCTCTCCTGCATTAGTAATCTGGCTTTTTCCCGACTCGTTTAGCGTTACAAGTACCTGTCCGCTCCGTACAGAAACATAAGCACCCGATTTATCATATGTGCAGACATTGAAAGATGTTCCCAGCACATGAATTGTAAAAATTTCTGTTTCAATTTTAAATGGACTCTCCTCGGCCCTTGATATTTCAAAAAAGGCATCTCCCTTTAAGCGTACTTCTCTGCCTCGTTTAGAAAAGGTCGAAGGATATTCAACTACCGAGCTGTTAGACAGATATATGGTAGATCCCTCTTCCAGAGTCATTACAGTGGTGGCTCCTTCCTGATCGCCTATAAGAGATATAAACGAAGATTGGGGTTTTGTGGGGACTAAAAGATATAACGAAACAACAACAAAAAGGATTATTGTAGCTGCGATACCGAATGCAGGGCTTTTGTAAAAACGGATCTTCTCTCTCTTTTCGCTTATAAGCCCTTCTCTCTCCAGCCTGTTGTGCAGTCGTTGCCATGCGGCATCAGTTTTGTCTCTGTTATAATTTATCATAATGTATGTATGTGTATATCGATCTCTTTTCTGATAGTTTTGAGTGCTTTGCTCATTTCTGCCTCTACTGTTTTTACCGATACCGATAGTTTATTTGCAATTTCCTTATATTTAATATTATGAAAGCGGTGCATCTTAAAGATTTCTGCTCTTCTCGAAGGCATTTTTGACATACTTTCTGCAACAATCTTCTCCAGTTCGTTAAACTCAGCTGAATCTTGAGATATTGTGCTTACAGACTCTTTATACTTGTTTGCGTTTGCCTTTTGTTCGCAATACTGCAAAGCCCTGTTTCGTACGGCTCTGTATAAATACCCATTTACTGAAGTTAACACGGAGATTGTCTCTCTCTCTTTCCAAATCATGTAAAAAAGATCCTGTATGATATCTTCTGCAGCGTCGGAATCACGAGTTATGGAAGTTGCATAATAACCCAAAGGAATATGGTACTTCCGAAACAGTTTTTCGAAAGCACCAATATCTCCCTCTTTTACTTTTTTGAAAAGCAGTAACTCTTCTATCATAAATTCAAAGATACAAAAGAACGCTGTTTTTATCTAAGGTTCGATTTTTTAAGACGATTTACCGCACTCTCCAGCGATTCATCGGGTTCAATTATGTTATAATCTTCCCAGAAATTAGGGTCCATAAAGTTGTCAACCTTATCGGAAAGAGAGTAAGTGTGTCTGAAGGCAAGCCGTGCCGGAATTCTCTCTCCATCATAAGCGCTTTTACCGGTAATAACGGTTTCAGATACAATTGAATAGTTGGTAGAGAAAAGTCTTCTTTTCCAGTCGCACTTGAATTGTATTTCGCTTCTTATGTAGTGCAGATGACTTAACCCATCACGCTGGTTGTATGTTACCAGAAAAGAGATCTCTTCGGGCTTAAATCGTAAGCTAAGTGGTTTTTTCCTTAGTATTGCCTGTGTGGCTTTGTTACGGTCGTCCATACTTACGCTAAACTCAGCTCTTGAAAATGTCAGTGATTCTCTGTCGATAAATAATTTTCCGTAGTGCAGGGCATATGGTAGTATTACTCTTGGCTCGAAACTAACTACATAGTGGGGTCTTTCGTTTATCATTACAGATTCGGTAATGAAAAATTTGTAGTGGTGCAGATTCTCTGCGTTAAGCATAAGATGGCTGTTTTTAACTAGGTCTAGATAAATAGATAGGTTAGGGCCCCCAAGAAGCTTAACCATTAAAGTATCGTTCGGGCTTGGACTTATAAGCCGGCGGCCTTTATATACTTGTAGCAGGTCTTTTTCTACACCTTGGTCGTAAGGAGATTTGTAAATATCAATAATTGCTTCAGAGACATTGATATAGCTTCTTCGTTTTCGTACGGTTTCTCTGTAAAACGCAGACAAGATGTTTGGATCGGAATCGTAATTGGCAGGAACCTTCTCGATAGCTTTTCGCACCAGCTCTTCGGCATCTACCGCCCGAATAGTGATCTCGTCAAGGAGATTAGGCTGAGATGAAAGATAAATAGTTATGCCTTCGGCATCTTTTCCGTTAAGCTGATGTCTTGAATTAAAATAACCAATGTGTGATACTTCAATTGCTTTTGCCTGCAGCGACTCCTTGATTTTTATTGAAAATTCGCCATTTGTATTTGTTATTGTTCCGATATTGGTTCCCGCAACAGATATGCTGGCATATTCCAATGTCCTTTGCGTGTTTTTGTCTTTTACAACCCCTTTAACAGTGTAATAGTCGTTTGGTTGCTGTGACCACACCTTTGCAGGAATGGCAGTGAAGAGAGCCATAGCTGCAATAATAAATAGTGTCCGAACTTTTGTTTTCATTTTCTGAGATTTTAAATTGTTCCTTTATCTATAAGATAGTTGAGCAATAAAAAACCCTAAAAAAATTTTAAATCTATTGTAATTTTCCTGCTATAAATCCGGTGGTCCATGCTGCCTGAAGGTTATAGCCACCTGTAATGCCGTCAATATCAAGTAACTCGCCGGCAAAATACAGATTTTGTATTTTTTTACTGCCAAAGGTGTTAATATTTACGCTACTGAGACTCACTCCGCCGCAAGTGACAAACTCTTCTCTAAATGTACTTTTGCCGCCAACATTGTATGAGTCGCCGGCAAGAGAGTTAACAAGCTTGTTAATTCCCTTTTTACCTGTTTCTATACATTTTTTGGTGGGGTCTAAACCGCTTCGGGTAATAATATAGTGCCATAACCTTAGTGATATGCCGAATGGCTTTAATGAAGAGAGTTGTTTGTGAGGATTTTTATCAAGAAGTTGCCGGAGTTGTTCTGCTACTGCTTCGTGTCTTGTTTCTCCTGTCCAGTTTACCGCAACAGTAAAGTTGTAGTTTTTATTGTTTAGTTCTCGGGCTGCTACCGAAGAGAGTTTGAGGATTGCGGGACCACTCATTCCCCAGTGGGTTATAAGCAGTGCCCCTGTTGCTTTGAACTTTGTTCCGCTTATTGAAACAGCAGTATCGACGGCAACAACCCCCATTAACTCCTTTAACGGGTTATTTGGCAGGTTAAATGTAAAAAGTGAAGGAACAGGACTTTCAATTGAATGGCCTAGTTTTTCGAGCCATAAAAGCCCTTGTTTGCGTGGAGATCCTCCGGTTGTTACAATTGCTTTATCAAAATAATATTCGGGTGTATCTCTATTTTCGAAGTTAAGTTTAAGTTGTTTGCTTTTACTCACCTGAATAATATCACTAACCTTATGGTTTGTTAAAATAGTAATTGATAACCGTTTTGTCTCTCTTATAAGGCAGTCAATTATGCTTTGTGAGTCCTGAGATTTAGGAAAAACGCATTTATCTGGCTGTACTACAAGTGGTACCCCTCTTGTGCGGAACCACTCCATTGTTTCTTCCGGACCAAATAGTGAGAATGCTTTTCTAAGCTGTCTGCCTCCTCGGGGAAATCCTTTAATAAACTCTTCTACGGGTAGGTTTGTATTGGTCAGATTACATCTCCCCCCTCCGGAAATTTTTACCTTTGCGAGGGGTTTGCTGCTCTTTTCAAAAATTGTAACTTCCGATTCGGGATAATTTTCTTTAACCGAGATGGCTGCAAAAAAGCCGGATGCACCAGCTCCTATAATTGCAACTCTGAGGTTACTTTTCATTTTGGGTAAAATTGACCTTAATAAGCCAGAGATTATCTTTTTTGGCAACAGGTTGACTACTCATTAAATTATATAGCTCAATATCGTGATCTTTAATTGTTTGAGCTATATCATCTTTGAACCTTTCAGGAGGAAAAATATAATATTCGGTTCCGTCCTGAACCCATCTGTTATTTTGAGCATAGGGAATTCCGTTAAGTGGGTGGTAAAATATTTTATCTGCAGAGGAGTCGTACATAAATTTTGTCGAAAGCTTACCTGTGTACAGTGAAAATCCCCATAGCTCACTATTATAAACATAAAAATTATTGAGATATGTGAAAAAGTTATGTTGAGCACAAAGTGTTTCGTATTGATTCATATCAAGGTTTTTCACATTGGTATTGGTGTACATATTTGTAAATTGTGCAACAATAGAGGGGATGGAGTCGTTTGCCCCAAGCTTATAAACACGGTTTGAGTATCCTGTAAAGTACAACTCGTTGTTATAGTTGTGAAAGTGTTTTGGGTAAAGAACAGGAGTGGTAGTTTGTCCGTATTTCTGCTCCATAGGTACCCTGTGTTTATTTCCGAAAATAACGGTAAAGTTATGATTGGATACTGAGTTTAGGGGCAAAAGAAAAACCCGTGTTTCTCCTGCTATGCCGAACTCGGCAGCAATAAAATTGCCAACTTCAATTGTTTCAATAAATTCACCTGTAAGTGTGTATTTATGAATTTTGTTCGCATCCAGAATTTCGATTCTCTCTTTATTACGGTTAATTGTGAAATCTCTCAAAGATTTAACCTCTCCACCTCTCTCTCCCTTGTGAATTGCATTTATAAAGTTGCCATCGGCATCAAATATCCTCAAAGATTCATTCATAGTGGAGACATAAACATAGTTTTTAAAAACTTCAATATAGTTGAAGAATATCTTTATATCTGCCTCTTCGGTAGTTTCGAGAGGAATAATTTCATATAACAATGAGTAGTCAGACTCGCTGAAAGGTTGTACATTTTGCTGCCTGGTGTCCAGCTTAAATATTACGGTGTCGCCCTCTTTTCTTGTTTGTCCGCACGATGCTGCCATTGCTGTAAAAATTACAGCGATTACCACTTTATTAAAAAAACTTCGCATTATCATAAATCTATTTGTTTATTTAAGAGATTTTAAAATTCCCCTACACTGTCGTGTGG
>CAYGGD010000081.1:0-8524 GCA_964349315.1 uncultured Muribaculaceae bacterium | reverse complement strand
CTCTTATAATTATCCATTTTTTATTGCCCCTCTTTTACTCCTTTATTGTAGCTTTAACAATAGGTTCGCTTCTGTTTATATTACCGTTGTATTCGCTGTATCTGTGGCTCATAATACCGCAGTTATCTCTTTTTATCGGAAAAGATGAATAATAATTTTATAACTTTGCTTTTTTTAAGAAAAATGTGATGTCTGAAGATATATTCAAAGATATTAGGCCGTATATTGGAGAGGAAGAAACGCTGGCTATGGGCAGAATTGCTGAACATCCTCTTCTGAAGCAGATTTCTGCCTATCTCTACCCGGGTAAAGACCCTCAGATTCTGTGCGATTATGTAGCTTCACTTAAAAGTGTTCAGGAGTTTCAGTCAAATGTTATGTTGTTTGCAATAAAAAAAATTGTATCCGACACATCCAGAGGACTTACATATTCGGGACTGGAAGTAATTAATAAGGCAGACAGGAAGCTCTTAATCTCCAATCACAGAGATATTCTTTTAGACTCTGCTCTTATTCAGGTAATACTTCATATAAATAATCTTCAGACCTCTGAAATGGCTGTAGGGGATAATCTTGTTACCGAATCTTTCATGGAAGATGTTGCCAGATCAAATAAGATGATAAAGGTAATTCGGAGTGGTAACCCAAGAGAGTTATACAGAGCATCACTTTTATTATCACAATATATTCGTGACAGCATAACAACCGGACGTAGTTCAGTATGGATTGCGCAGAGAAACGGACGTACTAAAGATGGGGTGGATCTTACAGAGCAGGGACTTTTAAAAATGCTCGATATGAGTGGAGAGGGGAGTTTTGTTTCGGATTTTAGGGAGCTCTCTGTTACACCTGTCTCTCTCTCCTATGAATATGAACCGTGTGACTTTCTTAAAGCCAGAGAGCTATATATATCTAGACGAACCAAATATAAAAAATCACCGGGTGAAGATCTTAATAGTATTCTGACCGGAATAATGCAGTTTAAAGGGAATATTCACATCAATTTTTGTGAAACCATATCGGAAGATGAGCTTTCGGAGTGCAATTTGTTTGAAAAAAATGAAAAATTCAAACGATTGGCGGAGATTATAGACTCCAAAATATATTCATCTTATCATATCTGGAAAACAAATATGATTGCTTATGATATCTTGAACTCCTCACAAAAATATTCCGACTCATATACATCCGACGAGTGCTCGGCTTTTAAAGATTACTGTGACTTTAAAATCTCCGGATTCGATGGGGATAAAGAGGAGATAAAAGATATATTTCTTTCAATTTATGCCAACCCTCTGATAAGGTCAGAAAGGTAATTATTTACTTTTTATGTGTACATCCATCTGAGGGAACGGGAAGTTAAAGCCTTCCTGAGGAAACCTCTGGTAAATCTGTTCGTTTACTTTAAAATAGAGGTCCCAAAAATCTTCTGTTTTTACCCAGCATCTTGCTACGATAATTATTGCACTGTCTGCCATCTGATCTAGAGCTGCAAAAGGTGGCGCAGGTTCGTTGAGAACACGGCTGTCTTCATTTATAATCTTTAAAATAAGCTCTTTTGCAGCCGGAAGATTATCTCCGTATGAGAGACCAAACTTCCATTCTGCTCTTCTGACACCTGTGCGGGAGAAGTTATTTATTACACTGTTTGAGAGGGAACCGTTTGGTGCTATAACCATCCGGTTGTCCGGTGTAGTAAGAAATGTATTTGTAATTCGGATATCTCTGACTGTTCCCATATAACCGGAAGATTCAATAAAGTCACCAACCTTAAATGGCTTAAACAGAAGTATCATTATTCCGCCTGCAAAGTTCTGAAGAGTACCACTTAGAGACATACCGAGAGCCACTCCACCTGCAGCCAGCAGCGCGGCGAAAGAGGTGGTGTTTACACCGAGGACACCGATAATAACTAACACAAGTAGAATTGTGAGAGTTACCGATATAAAGCTTAAAATAAAACCTCTTAAAGAGGGGTCGACCTCTTTTTTCTCCATCATTGCTCTCGTCAGTTTTTTACTTTTCCTGATAAGCCAGGAGCCAATTGCATAAATAATTATGGCTGTCAGAACTTTAAGCCCGAAAGGAACCAGTAACTCTGTAACAAGAGAGATGATTCCGTAGGTATCCATTGATGTTAATGTTGAAAGTTGATCTTCAAAACGGATATCCTTCACGGAAATTGATTGCATAGTAGTGATATTTAGTAACATATGAGAAGTGTTTATAATATAACTAATTTGTTTTACTGTATAACAATATTGTTTTAATATCTTATATTCATATTATTCAAGTGTTGCAAAGAATGTTATCAAAAGTAATAATTTTTTCTCTACTATTAAACTTTAATAATGAAAAGCGCCATAAAATGCCTGTAAATAGGTTGTTTTACGTCAATAAAATTGCTACTTTTGCCAAATTGAAACTAAATGTAAATTTAATTAAGTTTATTTGATATGGATAAGCGTATAAACCTGAAAGAAGCTGTAACCCTTGTAAAAGAGGGTATGGTAGTTATGGTAGGTGGATTTCTTACCAATGGTGGCCCGAATATTATTATGGATGCACTGGTAGAGTCCGGTGTAGGTAATCTTACACTTGTTGCCAACGATGCTGCATTTGCCGATAAGGGGCTTGGAAAGCTTATCTCTAATGGTCAGGTTAAAAAACTTATAACATCTTATATAGGATCTAATTCAAGCGCGGTTGAGATGATGAATAATTCTACTCTGGAAGTGGAGTTTTCACCTCAGGGTACTTTGGCAGAAAGAATAAGGGCGGCAGGAGCTGGTTTGGGAGGCGTGCTTACACCTACTGGTCTTGGAACTTCTGTGCAAAATGGTAAGAGTGTAATAAATATAGATGGTAAAGACTTTATTCTTGAAAAACCGATTAAGGCCGATATAGCATTTATTGGCGCCTCTGTTTCAGATGAGTCGGGCAATCTTTATTACAAGGGTACAACCCGTAATTTTAACCCATTAATGGCAATGGCTGCCGATAAGGTTGTTGCAGAAGCAGAAGAGATAGTTCCTTCAGGTTCTGTCAACCCTGAAGATGTTCACACTCCGGCAATATTAGTAGATTATATATTCACTAAATAATTTTTATTATGGCTCAAAAAGCAATGATAAGAGTTCGAATGAGCTCTCACGACGCACACTACGGTGGAAATCTTGTAGATGGAGCAAGGATGCTTCAGCTTTTCGGCGATGTTGCCACAGAACTTTTAATTAGGTACGATGGAGATGAGGGCCTTTTCAGGGCTTATGACAGCGTTGAATTTCTGGCTCCTGTTTATGCAGGAGACTATATTGAAGCAACGGGAGAAATTGTAAATGCAGGAAACAGCTCAAGAAAAATGGTTTTTACTGCAAAAAAAGTAATTGTTCCCAGGCCGGATGTCTCCCCATCTGCTGCAGACCTGCTCGAAGAGCCGATTATAGTTTGTAAAGCGAGCGGTACATGCGTTACCCCTAAAGAGAGTCAAAGAATATCAAAATAATAAAGTATTATGGAAAAACTCATTATTACAGCAGCTATATGCGGTGCCGAGGTTCTTAAAGAGCATAATCCGGCAGTTCCTTACACTGTCGAAGAGTGTGTTAGAGAGGCTAAATTGGCATATGATGCCGGAGCAAGCATTATTCACTTACACGTCAGATACGATGACGGTACCCCGACTCAGGATAAAGAGAGGTTCAGGGTTATAATGGATGCAATTTACAAAGAGTGTCCTGATGTTATAATTCAGCCATCAACAGGAGGAGCAGTCGGAATGAGTAATGACGAGAGACTTCAGCCAACCGAACTGAATCCAGAAATGGCAACACTAGATTGCGGAACTCTTAACTTCGGCGGAGACGAAGTTTTTATGAATACAGAAAATACAATCAAGTATTTCGCCGAAAGGATGAATGAGAGAGGGATTAAGCCCGAGCTGGAAGTTTTTGATAAAAGCATGATTGATATGGCTTTACGACTTCACAAAAAGGGATACATTCATAAGCCTATGCACTTCGATTTTGTTATGGGTGTAAATGGTGGTATTTCAGGCGATTTAAGAGATTTTGTTTTCTTAAGAGGAAGCATACCTGCTGATGCCACATATACAATAGCAGGTATAGGCCGATTTGAATTTCCACTTGCTACAGCGGCAATTATCGATGGTGGCCATGTCAGAGTAGGATTTGAAGATAATGTATTTTTGTCAAAAGGCGTTCTCGCCAAGTCGAACGGAGAACTTGTTGAAAAAGTTGTGAGGATTGCAAAAGAGTTTGGCAGGGAGATTGCCAATCCTGCAGAGGCAAGAGCCATACTGGGACTTAAACCAAAAAAATAATAACCAAACTTTAACTAATTAAACACAACACAACGATGAAAAAGGGTAATAAGTACGGACTTCACAGAGTGATTGAGCCACAGGGAGTTCTCCCACAGCCAGCGAACAAAATTGATAACAACATGGATGAGATCTATGACAACGAAATTTTAATCGATGTCCAGACTCTTAATATCGATTCAGCCAGTTTTACTCAAATTGAGGAGCAGGCCGGTGGCGATAAAGAGAAAATTGCTCAGATCATGCTGGATATAGTTGCCAAGCAAGGTAAACACAGAAATCCCGTTACAGGCTCGGGCGGTATGTTGCTGGGTACTGTAGAAAAAATAGGAGATGCTCTTGTTGGAAAAATAGATTTGAAGCCGGGCGATAAAATCGCAACTCTGGTCTCTCTCTCTCTTACTCCTCTAAGAATTGACAAAATCAAAGATATTCGTCCCGATATTGATCAGGTAGATATCGATGGTAAGGCTATTCTTTTTGAAAGTGGTATTTACGCAAAAATTCCGGCTGATATGCCTGAAACCTTGGCTCTTTCAGCTCTTGACGTAGCTGGAGCACCTGCTCAGACAGCCAAGTTGGTTAAGCCGGGAGATACCGTTCTTATTATTGGAGCCGGTGGAAAATCGGGTATGCTTTGTTGTTACGAAGCTAAAAAGCGTGCCGGTGTAACCGGTAAAGTTATCGGCCTTTGTCATAGTGAAAGAAGTACAAAAAGGTTAATGGATCTTGATTTATGTGACCATGTTTTCTCTGCAGACGCTACTCAGCCTGTTCCGATTCTGGAGAAAATTGAAGAATTAACCAACGGTGAGATGTGTGATGTTATCATCAATAATGTTAACATAACCGATACAGAAATGACCAGTATTCTGACTGCTAAGGAGGACGGAATTGTTTATTTCTTCTCAATGGCTACGAGCTTTACAAAAGCAGCTCTTGGTGCCGAAGGTGTTGGCAAGGATGTTAATATGATTGTAGGTAATGGCTACACAAAAGGTCACGCAGAAATTACCCTTCAGATATTAAGAGAATCTGAAAAACTTAGAAAAGTATTTACTGAGTTATATGCATAACAAATCGATGAAAAAAGGATGCAGATACGGCACACACAGGGTTCTCTCCCCCCAGGGAACCCTGCCTCAGCCGGCTCTTTGCCTTGACAATTCAATGGATATTTACGATAATGAGGTGCTCATCCAGGTGAGCACCCTTAACATTGATTCGGCATCCTACACGCAAATCAAACAGGCTTGCGGTGCAGATGCCGAAAAAATGAAAGAGATGATTTTTTCAATTGTTCAGGAGAGGGGTAAGATGCAGAATCCTGTAACAGGCTCCGGAGGGATGCTTATTGGAACGGTAAAGGAGATAGGAGATAATTTTCCCAAGAATAAGCTTAAAGTTGGAGATAAGATTGCTACTCTCGTCTCTCTTTCGTTAACACCACTTAAGCTTAATTCCATAAAATATCTAAACCCCGCCTCAGATCAGGTTGACGTTGATGCCGAAGCAATTTTGTTTGACAGCGGTCTATTTGCAGTTTTGCCGGATGATATTCCTGAGAAGCTTGCTTTAGCTGCCCTGGATGTTGCAGGTGCGCCGGCTCAGGTAGACCGTCTAGTTACCGAAGGAGATATCGTGTGCGTTATAGGAGGAGGCGGAAAATCCGGGATTTTATGCTGTTATCAAGCAATGCAAAATGCCGGTCCTTCAGGAAAGGTAATTGTAGTTGAGTACTCTGAGGAGAATGCTAAAAGAATTGCGGACCTTAACCTAGCAACTGATATTATTGTTGCTGACGCAACTAATGTGATGGATGTGTACAATAAGGTTATGGAGATAACCGGAGGCAGAGGCTGTGATGTAACAGTTAATAATGTAAATGTGCCTTCCACTGAGATGACATCAATATTGATAACAAAAGGACAGGGACATGTCTATTTCTTTTCTATGGCTACCAGCTTTACAAAGGCAGCTTTGGGTGCTGAAGGTGTCGGAAAAGATATAAACCTTATTGTAGGTAACGGTTATGCAAAAGGACATGCAAACCTTACACTGAATATTGTAAGAGAATCTAAAGAGATAAGAGAGCTTTTTGAAAAATTATATGTTTAAGAGTCATGATTGATAACAGACGCAAAATTATGTTTCCGGATGTTTCCGACGAACAGTGGAACGACTGGAAATGGCAGGTTAAGAATCGTATAGAAACGCTGGATCAGCTTAAGTTGTATATATCGCTTACTCCGGAAGAGGAGGAGGGAGTGAGAGAGTCACTAAAGACTCTCAGAATGGCCATAACTCCATATTACTTGAGTTTAATTAACTTGAATGATTCTCACTGTCCCGTCAGAAAACAGGCAATTCCAACGGGTTCTGAAACAAGAATTTCTGCTGCAGATCTTCTTGACCCTCTTCACGAAGACGAAGATTCTCCTGTACCAGGACTAACTCACAGATATCCAGACAGGGTTTTGCTTCTTATTACAGATATGTGCTCAATGTACTGCAGGCACTGCACAAGAAGACGGTTTGCCGGACAAAAGGATGATGAGAGCCCCGGAGACAATATTCAAAAAGCAATTGACTATATTGCTGCAACCCCTCAGGTAAGGGATGTGTTATTGTCCGGTGGTGATGCTCTTATGGTTTCAGATGCCAAGCTGGAGTCAATCATTAAAAGATTAAGAGAAATACCTCATGTAGAGATAATCAGGATTGGCTCACGGGTACCGGTTGTTTGTCCTCAGCGTATTACAGATAAGCTTGTTAATATGCTCAAGCAATATCACCCGATTTGGCTGAACACCCATTTTAACCATCCTAATGAGATTACACCGGAATCATCTGCTGCATGTGCAAGATTAGCCAATGCCGGGATTCCTCTTGGTAACCAGTCTGTATTGCTTCGTGGTGTAAATGACTGTGTCAATGTAATGAAACGACTGGTACATCAGTTGGCAAAAATCAGAGTGAGACCCTATTATATTTACCAGTGCGACCTCTCTATAGGGCTGGAACATTTCAGAACTCCGGTTTCTAAGGGAATTGAGATAATTGAAAGTCTCCGGGGCCACACATCCGGTTACTGTGTTCCTACATTTGTTGTGGATGCACCAGGAGGTGGAGGTAAAACACCAGTTATGCCTACATATGTTATATCCCAGTCTCCAGGCAGAGTTGTTTTGAGAAATTTCGAAGGGGTAATTACAACATATACAGAACCTTCAGATTATAAAAATGAATGTGAATGTCCCGATTGCAGAGAAAATGCCAAAGTAGAAGGAGTCGCTTCTCTTTTGAGAGGCCAGACAATGGCTATTGAACCCGCTTTCCTTTCGAGGAAACTGCGATCACACGATAAATAGAGTTATGCCTTTCGTAGACCAGCTTATTAGCTGTGGATCTTTATCCATTGTTGGTCTCGAGAAGAATACGGGGAAAACGGAGTGCCTTAACTACATTCTGAACAGACTTTCAAATACCGGTATAAAAATCGGTGTCAGTTCAATAGGAATTGACGGAGAGAGAACAGATCAGGTTACACGAAGTTCCAAGCCCGAGATTTTTCTTAGAGAGGGGGTATTGTTTACCACAAGCGAAAAGCATTACAGGCAAAGAAGAGTGGTTGCAGAAATTCTTGATGTAGATTCTGAACAGACATCTCTCGGACGTTTGGTAACGGCAAGAGTTGTAACAAGCGGTAAGATTCTTTTATCAGGGCCACCCTCAACCAAGTCATTATCTCGCTGGATATCAAAGGTTAAAAATTCATTTGGCGCCGATCTGTCAATTATCGACGGGGCTTTATCACGCCTCTCACCGGCTTCACCGGCTGTTTCAGAGGCGATGATACTTACAACAGGAGCTTCTGTCAGCATCACCACCAATGAGCTAGTTAACCTAACAGCACACACCGTTGACTTAATAAACCTCCCTTTAAGCACTGGAGTAAATATTTCAGAATTAGATAAATACGAAAGTGGTGTCTGGGGCTTATCAGGCAATGAATCCAATCCCTCACCTCTATACGATTCTGGTTTTACAATTAATGAATCTAATGATATTTTAAAAAATGGCTTCTCAGCAATTTTTGTTGCAGGAGCATTGACTGACAGGTTATTAAGTCAATTTATGAGAGATAAGAGATTTGCAGATACGGAGATTATAGTTAAAGAT
>CAYGGD010000080.1:0-8750 GCA_964349315.1 uncultured Muribaculaceae bacterium | reverse complement strand
GAAAATTATCAGATTAATATTCGGAGCCCTTTTCTTGCTTTTTGCATTCAGATCAGTGGCTCAGCAGCCCGTAACACCACCGGCAGATTTTTATGCCCTCTCTTTTAAAACGATAACCGGAGAGACTTTTAAGTTCGAACAGTTAAAAGGTAAAAAAGTATTGATTGTAAACACAGCTTCAAAATGTGGTTATACTCCTCAGTTCGAGGCTTTGGAACAACTTAACCGTACATATAGCGGTAAACTTGTTATTCTTGGATTCCCGTCAAACGACTTTGGTGCTCAGGAGCCGGGATCCAATGAACAAATAGTTGAGTTTTGTGAACAAAATTACGGGGTAACTTTTCTTATGATGGATAAATCGGCGGTTAAGGGAGAATCTAAAAACCGGGTCTATTCCTGGTTGTCGGAAAAATCAAAAAATGGATGGAACAGTACTGAGCCTTCATGGAACTTTGGTAAATATCTGATTGATGAAAATGGAAGACTCATTGCCTTTTATCCATCAAGAGTAAAACCAGACGATCCTGAGATAATAGAAAGACTGGGTAATTAGTCTTTTTTTTGTATTTTTGCACGCTATTTTTTATTGTTATTTTGAATGGAAGGCAAATATTTTTACCGGTATCCCCGGCCCGCTGTTGCCACGGATTGTGTGATTTTTGGTTATGATAACAAGCATATTAATGTGTTGCTGATAAAAAGAGGCACAGCTCCCTACTTGGGAGCGTGGGCTTTACCGGGTGGATTTCTTAATGAAGAGGAGACCCTTATCAATTGCGCTGAAAGAGAGCTCTCCGAAGAGACAGGAGTTAGCGGAATTAAACTAAGGGAGGCTTCATTGATGTCTGATCTTAACAGAGATCCACGGGACAGGGTTATTTCGGTTGTTTATTACGGACTTCTAGGGCCTGCAGCTATGAGCAGCGACATGGTTAAGGTAGGAAGCGATGCTTCTGAACTCAAATGGATTCCTGTTGATGAGGCAATAAATGAGGAGGTATTGGCATTTGATCATAAGACAATCGTTATGAAGGCATTGGACGTTCTCAAAAAAGATTTGAACCGTGAACCTGTTGCCTTTGAACTATTGGATACGAAGTTCACCATAAAACAGCTTCAAAGGGTTTACGAACTGATTTTAGGCAGGGAGTTCGACAGGGCAAATTTTCATAAGAAGATGGTGGGAGATGGAGGAGACAACTCAGATGGTTCCAGAAAAAAAGGTCGGAAAAAAAACTCCGGCATCTTGTTGGATACCGGAGAGGTTGTAGTGGATACAAAGCATAAACCAGCTAAATATTATTCTTTTGACAGAGTGAAGTATAATCATCTAATGGAGAATGATGACTTCAGTTTTGGTTTTTAATTTCAGAACATTAGTAAAGAGCGGGGATCTAAATTATCCCTTTCTATGTCTTTAAAATAGTTTACTGTCCCTACTTTTAACTCAACAGTGGAGGCATCGTCGCATACAATTATCCCTTTAGGATGCATCTGCAAGACGCTGATTGTCCACATATGGTTAACAGAACCCTCAATTGCATTGTAAAGTGCCCTCGCTTTGTGATGTCCGTTTACTAGTATCATAACCTCCTGTGAGTCCATTATTGTGCCTACACCTACAGTCAGGGCAGTTTTAGGTACCTGTGAAATGTCGTTGTTAAAGAAACGGGAGTTGGCAATTATGGTATCTGTTGTAAGACTCTTAACCCTGGTTCTGGAACTCAGTGACGAGCCGGGTTCGTTAAATGCGATGTGACCGTCGGGGCCGATACCGCCCATAAACAGATTGACTCCGCCGAAGTCCTTCATTTTTTTTTCGTAGTTTTCACATTCGGCATCAAGGTCGTATGCATTACCATCCAAAATGTTTGCATTCTCTCTTTTGATATCGATATGTTGAAAGAAGTTATCCCACATAAAGGTGAAATATGATTGAGGGTGCTCTTTTGGGATCCCAATATATTCGTCCATATTAAAAGTTACAACATCTGAGAAAGAGACCACTCCCTCTCTGTAGTAGCGAATCAGCTCTTTGTACGTGCCATATGGAGTTGACCCTGTAGGAAGACCCAACACAAAGGGCTTGCCCGGAGTTGGCTCGAACTCTTTAATTTTTTTAACAATATAGGCAGCAGACCATTGTGATATTTGTTCGTAGGAGTTTTGGATAATAAGTCTCATATATATGGTTTTTTAAAAATTAATATTATTTAAGGAAATCCTTTGCGTTAGCTACGGCAGCTTGTGTAAGCTCGGTTCCGCTAAGCATTCGTGCAATTTCCATTACTCTCTCCTGACCATCAATTTTCTTGATTTTACTGGAGATAGTTCCACCGGAGTCCTCATCTTTATATACCAAAAGGTGGAAGTTGCCTTTTGAAGCAATTTGAGGCAGATGTGTGATTGTGAAGAGCTGCATATTTTCGGACAGTTCTCCTATTAAAATACCCATTCTGTCTGCAATGCTTCCTGAAACTCCGCTGTCTATTTCGTCGAAAATAAGGGTTGGCATCTCTTTCCCTTTTGCCATTAAGGCTTTTAAACAGAGCATTATCCGAGATAATTCCCCTCCGGAGGCAATTCTGGATAGCTCTCTCATAGGCATATCCTTATTGGCCGAAAATAGGAAGTCGATACTCTCCTTACCGTTTATACCATACTCATTTGCAGTGTTAATCTGAACACTGAACCGTGCAAATGGCATTTCAAGCTCTTTTATTCTCCCTTCGATCTCTTGTGCAAAACCTTTAGAGGCCTCCTTTCTTGAGGCGGTAAGGTCGGAGGCTTTCCCTTGCATCAGGCGCATAAGTTCTTCAATCTCTTTTTGCAGAGCTGCTATCTTCTCTTTGTTCTCGATGGTTGTTCCAAGTTTGCCGGCGAGATCCTCTTTGACGGCAATTAGCTCTTCTACTGTTTTGACACGGAACTTCTGCAGTAAATCGAATATCAGGGAGATTCTGTTTTCGAGTTGCAGTGCTCTCTCCGGATTAATGGATATCGATTCTGCTAATTTAACAATTTCCAGTTCCGCCTCTTTAAGCTCAATCCGGCAGCTTTCCACTCTTTCACTAATCTGTTTTGCCTGAGGAAGAGAATCTCCGGCCTTATCCAGATGTGAAAAAACCTCCTTAAGAGTTTGAACAATTGAAAGTTCATGAGGATTAAGCATCTGAATTATTTCATAAAGGGAGCCCTTTATCTCTCCGGCATTGCTCAGGATTTTGTATTCACTTTCAATCTCCTCCAGTTGGCCGGGAGTCAGGTTAGCCTCGTTCAGCTGATTGAATCTAAACTGATTGTACTCTGCTTCGGCATCGTCATTTGCCGCTTTTTCACGGATGGCAGCGAGCTCTTTTTCCTTGAATCGGAGGGAGTCAAGCAGTTCGCGATATTCAATAAGCAATTTGGTGTTGCCGGCATAAGAATCTAATACTGAGAGCTGAAAATTGCTATTGCCGATAAGCAGGTGTTCGTGCTGAGCGTGGATGTCAATTATTTTTTCTGAGAGTTCTTTCAAAAACTTAAAACTAACGGGATCGTCGTTTAAAAAAGAGCGTGTACGCCCATTTGGAGAGACAACTCTGCGAATCAGTATTTCATCTGAGAGTTCAAGGGAGTTTTCTGCAAAAAGGGCTTCTGTTTCATGGTCTGGAGTTATAGTGAAAAGAGCTTCTACTACACAGTTTTTTGAATTGTCTTTCAATATATCCTTGTCGGCTTTTGCCCCTAGTAAAAGTGATATTGCCCCCAAAAGAATCGATTTCCCAGCTCCGGTTTCGCCTGTGATAATAACAAGACCGTCAGGAAAAGAAATTTCCAGATTATCTATGAGTGCATAGTTTGATATCGCAAGCGATTTTAGCATACACAAAGATTTTCAATATAGTCGGCTATATCTGAAGCTACCTCTTTTTTAGATTTTAAAGAGAATGATGTGAGTTCTCCGTTTGAGGAGAGAATAGAAACTTTATTTGTATCGAAGGCAAAACCAGCTCCCTTATCGTTAAGGGAGTTAATAACAATTGCGTCTAAATGTTTGGATTTAAGTTTGGCAGTTGCATTTTCCAGCTCGTTTTCTGTCTCTAGTGCAAATCCGACATGAATGGCCTTCGGTTGTTTAATATTTCCAAGAGAGGCAGATATATCAGCTGTAGGAGTTAGTGTTACTGATAACTCTTCTCTTTTTCTTTTAATTTTATTTTGGGATTTGGTATTTGGCGTGTAGTCGGATACAGCTGCCGCAAAAATTACGATATCAGCTCCTTTATTGTATTGGTTAGTAGTTTCTGAGTGCATTTGACTTGCTGTAGTGACAGGAATTACCTTTACAGACTTGTCTTTAACGGTTAATGACACCGGCCCGCTAATAAGCGTGACTGATGCCCCCCTCAGAGAGAATTCCTCCGCAATTGCATATCCCATTTTACCTGAAGAGTGATTTGAAATGAACCTTACAGGATCGATAGGTTCTATTGTTGGCCCTGCAGTAATAAGTACCTTTTTTCCTTTAAAAGCAGAGCTTCGGCTAATTGAATAAAAAAGAGAGTTAATCTTTTCTGTAATTACTTCGGGCTCTTCCATTCTGCCCTTTCCCTCCAGTCCGCTGGCAAGTTCTCCGGAAGTGGGCTCGATAATATAAACACCTCTCTCTTTAAGAACTGAAATTACACTTTGAGTTGCTTTGTGCCGGTACATATCGAGATCCATAGCGGGTGCTGCTGCAACGGGGCATTTAGCGCTAAGGTATGTTGTAAGCAGCAGGTTGTCTGCAACTCCGGTGGCCATTTTGGCAAGAGTGTTGGCAGATGCGGGTGCAATCAAAAAAAGATCGGCCCATTCGCCTAGCGAAACATGACTGTTCCAGTCGCCGTTTTCGGGATTGTAAAACTCTACAAGCACAGGGTTTTTTGAAAGGGTTGCCATAGTAAGGGGGGTAATAAAATGCTTTGCCATTTCTGTCATGACAACCTTGACAGTGGCTCCCTCCTTTAACAGAAAGCGGGCAAGCATTGCCGCTTTATATGCAGCAATGCTTCCCGTTATTCCTAACAAAATATTTTTGCCTTTGAGCATTATCCCTCAATTTTCCTCACCTGAATTTTATCTTCTTCAAATTCCTGAATAGCAATCAGTGTTGCCTTGGGTAATCTTTCGTAGTAGCGTGAAATTTCTATTTGCTCTCTGTTTTCGAAGGTCTCTTCAAGAGTGTCGGCAAATGTAGAAAACTCTTCGAGTTTTTGTTTGAGTTCTTGCTTAAGTTCTGCCGCTATCTGGTTAGACCTTTTTGCAATAATCATTGTGGTTTCGTATACATTTCCCGTAGGTTCCGCCAATTTTGTCAGATCCCTTGTTACTGTGTTTGTTGGGACATTTTTGCTTATTTCCATATCTGTTTACTAATTTCTTAAAAATGACTGTGCCCTGTCGAACATCATGTCTACTTCCTGTCTGTAGTCCGAGTCGGGGTATTCGCTTATAAAGTTGTAATATTCATCTACCAGGGCCAAAAATCTCTCTCTTTGCCTGGAGCGTACACTATTAATTGCATATTGATAGTTAGCTGCAACTATGTAATAAAGGATATCTTCACGATATTGATTCTCTGAATTATCTTTTAACACAGTTTTAAGTGCGTAAGCTGCAGCTTTGTAGTCTTCTATTGTGTAGTAGAGTTTAGCAGATTCAAAGCTTTTACGGTCTAATCTTTCCTGTAAATCAACCAACATATCTCTCATACGTACCAAATACTTTGTATCCGGGTATTCGTAAAGGAAAATATTTATTGCTGACATCGCTTTATAGGTTGGTGTCTGATCGAGCTCATATCTGTATGTAGAACCGTAAAGACACTCGATCCTTAAATATTTTGCCTCCTCTGTAAAGGGACTTCGGGGAAAGACACTTATAAACTGATCGAAGTTAGCCTCAGCAATTAACAGATCGCCAAAGCGATAGTTGCTCAACCCCAGATAAAACTGAACAGTATCGTCACGACTGGTTCCCCGTGTGGCCAAAACCAGTTTATCAAACAGATCTGCTGCTCGTGAGTATCTGCCGTTGTTGAAATAGTGAAATGCTCCGCTGTAGAGTTCGTCAACATCATTAGATTGCAAAAGAGCATCAAATTGAGACTTACATGATGTGCTCAATATTGCTGTCAAAAAGATAATTGCCGCGATTTTGAAATATTTCTTCATTATATTATTTATTTTCTGCTAAGAATCTTTCTGCGTCCATTGCTGCCATACAACCTGTTCCGGCGGCCGTTACAGCTTGCCTGTAGTGAGGGTCCTGAACATCTCCTGCGGCAAAAACTCCGGGGACATTTGTTTTGGTGCTCTTTCCTTCTGTTAAGATGTAGCCCTCTTTATTGGTTTTTACCCATTCAGAGAAAAGTTCTGAATTAGGGTGATGTCCTATTGCAAGGAAAAAACCATGGATATCTATTTTTTTCTCACTACCGTCCTTGTGAACAAGAATCGCACCATTAACGCCCCCCATTGGGGTTCCTACTATCTCTTTTGTATTGTAGTTCCACAGAATTTCGATATTAGGTGTGCCTTTAACCCTCTCCTGCATAGCTTTAGATGCCCTGAGTTCGTCTCTTCTGACAACCATATAAACCTTGTTGCAAATTCCCGCAAGATACGATGCCTCTTCGCAGGCAGTATCACCACCCCCAACAACAGCAACGTCTTTTCCCTTGTAAAAAAAGCCGTCACAGGTTGCGCAGGCAGAAACACCCTGTCCTCTGAATTTTTCTTCAGACTCCATACCTAGATATTTTGCAGTTGCACCTGTGGAAATAATCAGAGTTTCTGCGAGAATCTCCTTTTCGTCATCAATAGTTATTTTAAAAGGTCTTTCAGAGAGGTCGGCTTTGGTTGCTATTCCAAATCGCACATCAGTCCCGAACCGTGTTGCCTGCTCTTTAAGCTGTTCCATCATTTCCGGACCCGCTATCCCTTGAGGGTAACCTGGAAAGTTGTCAACTTCAGTTGTCGTGGTAAGTTGTCCGCCGGGCTGAATGCCTTCGTAAAGAACTGGTGAGAGATTTGCTCTTGATGCATATATTGCAGCAGTGTAGCCCGCCGGCCCACTGCCTATAATTAAACATTTTATTTTTTCCGGATTCATAATTGTAGCTGATTGTTAGTATTCTATATCAACTTGCAAAGGTAGCAAATTTTTTTCTTATAGCCATTTCCATCCTTAATTCCCAAACCAGCACAAAAGAGAAGGCCCAGCGGGCAGCAAGAAGCCACCATACTATTGCTCCGACTGAGGCCAGCAGGATAACATCTTCAAGGTTGCTGTGTGAAATACCGATGTGGTGATTAAGCAAATCTACATCTTCTTTGGTAATTTTTCCGCTCTCTGTTTCGTCGATCATAACAGCTGCTCCGTAAGCAAGGCCTAGAGTGTTTGCAACAATCCAGAGAAAAGAAGTTTTAGCAGGGAGTCCGAATATAGTTAAGACAGGACGCAGGATTTTGGAAAGAAATTTAATAACACCGAACTCTGCAAGTATTCTTTGCAAAATAGAGAGTGCAAATATCAGGGATGACATAAGAAGGATAAGCTTCAATGTGCTAAAAAACCAGGATGTAAGCATCTCTTCAAGAGTAAGTTGGATTTTAACCTCATCTAAAACAATAACCCCTTCTGATTCCGGCATTATCAGATTAAGAATGAAGCCCAGAACAAAAGCACTCAATGTTCGTGTTACAACCATTCTTATGGCTGAGGATCCTGTCTTTTTTTGTACTGCCGTCTCGGTTATCATGTTATGAGAACAGAGAATCATTGCTGAGAGAATAGTAATTGTCCTAACATTCATGTTAAGAGTAGAGATTACAGCTATCGCCGAATAGACATTTACAAAATATCCTGATACAAAGGCTAAGGCTGCTTCTCCAGGTAGCCCAAGAACACTGAATACCGGATTTAGAAACTTTGAAATCCAGGGCAGGATTTCTAAATACTCAAGGAATAGAACTCCGAGAGTTATGAGTACTGTAATACGAATAAGCCAAAGACAGGTTTGAAGTGTCTTTGGCAGTATCTCTTTAATCGAGTTATAAGCTCTGTAAAATGCAGATTTTTCCATAGGTAAAATAATCTGCAAAGATAGTCTTAATTACGACTCTTAATAATTATTCTTCTTTGGTTCAAAAAACTCTCTTGGGTGTTGACAAGCAGGGCAGGTTTCAAGCGTTTTTTTCCCTTTGTGTACATATCCGCAATTGCGGCACTGCCACTCAATTTCTTCCTCTCTTTCAAACACTTTTTCTGCCACTACTCTTGCAAGAAGAGTTCTGTAGCGAGCTTCGTGCTCGGCCTCGACCTTTGCAATCATTTTAAATGCAGTGGCTACTTTAGGGAAGCCCTCTTCTGCTGCAATAGCTGCAAATTCAGGATAAAGTTCGGTCCATTCTTCATTCTCTCCGTCGGCGGCGGCGGCAAGATTTTCTGCTGTAGTTCCGATTACTCCTGCAGGATATGCAGCGGTAATTTCTACCATTCCCCCTTCCAGAAATTTAAAGAAACGCTTTGCATGCTCTTTCTCCTGCTCTGCAGTCTCTTCAAAAACAGCTGCTATTTGCTGGTATCCCTCTTTTTTTGCAACAGATGCAAAATAGACATATCTGCTTCTTGCCTGAGACTCTCCGGCAAATGCTTTTAAGAGGTTTTGTTCAGTTCGGGTTCCTTTAATGCTCTTTTCCATACTTTAATAATTATAG
>CAYGGD010000079.1:0-9138 GCA_964349315.1 uncultured Muribaculaceae bacterium | reverse complement strand
GCCTCCTTCCGGAGGAGATTATTCCCCTGTTACCCCAAAACAGAGGTGTTGTCGTTATTATAGATTCATTAGTTAAAACCCTGTATGGCAGCATATTCCCGTTTCCTCAAATTGAATTCAACGCCACCGAACAAAACAAAACTCTCAATCAAGTCTCTCACCTAACCGAAAAACTTCTGGAGTTAGGCACAGACCGTGATAGTTTCATATTGGTAGTTGGAGGAGGTATAACCACAGACATCGGCGCCTTTACCAGTTCAATTTACTTTCGGGGAGTTCGGTTTGGTTTGGTGCCAACCACTTTACTTGCGCAGGTTGATGCCGCCATCGGAGGCAAGAACGGAGTGAATCTACTGGGTTACAAAAATATAGCAGGGGTTATTAATCAGCCGGAATTTACCGTTCTTTGTCCTGCTTTTTTGGAATCACTCAACAAAAGTGACTATTTGGGAGGGGTTGCAGAGATGCTGAAAACACTAATTATTGGTGATAGGGAAAGCTATTTCAGCGCTGTACAAATACTATCACAAACCACTGACACAAAGTCTATTGCCCCTTTTATTCAAAAAGCAGCAGAAATTAAAGCGTCCATTGTAACTAGAGATATGTACGAATCAGGAGAAAGAAAACTCCTTAATTTGGGGCATACTTTTGCACATGCTATCGAAAAAGAGAGCGGCATACCCCACGGACATGCTGTTGCTGCCGGTATTGTAATTGCTGCAAAACTCTCTGTTAAACTCTCGCTGCTTAACAATGCCGAAGCCAAACAAATAGAAGATGATTTTACAAAACTGGGGCTACCAACCACTTCACCGGTAAATATTATCAAGCTGGCTGAGTCTATTAAGCGCGACAAGAAAAAATCCGGAGATACTATAACATTCATATTAATGGAAAAAATAGGAAAGTGTATAACACATCCTGTAAATATTGCCAATTTGGAGGAGGCACTTTATGATTTGTCTTAGCATAGGCACACCAGGGATAAAAAAAGTAACAGAAGCACTCGGAAAGAGTCATCTGGCAGAGATTCGCCTGGACCTTACAAATTTAAACAGAGAAGAGACCGTTTCGGTTTTCCGCTCAAAAAAAGAGCTTATCGCTACCTGCCGTACATACGAATCGTCGTATGAAGAGAGCAAAAAACGGCTCTTATGGGCCATTCTGGGTACAAGAACAAAAAAATCATCAGGTAAAAGATATATAGACCTCGACTTCGATTCGCCTGACGATTACCGTGAAGAACTTATCTGTGCTGCAAAAAAGGCAGGTTTTACAGTTATCCTCTCCTATCACAACTTTAACTCTACCGACAGCTACGAACGGCTGATGGAAATATACAACAGTTGTATTCAAAAAGGGGCAGAATTGGTTAAGATAGTAACTAACTCCCGCACAATTCAGGAGTGCTCAAGATTACTAAACCTGTACAAAGAGGTGCCAAAAAATAGCCTGGTTGCTTTCTCTGTCGGAGAGGAGGGTCGCTTTACCCGCCTTTTGGCACACTTTCTGGGAGCTCCGTTTA
This sequence comes from uncultured Muribaculaceae bacterium, assembly GCA_964349315.1. Classification (GTDB taxonomy): domain Bacteria; phylum Bacteroidota; class Bacteroidia; order Bacteroidales; family UBA932; genus Bact-08. The sequence goes on along the minus strand of CAYGGD010000079.1, from coordinate 7,610 downwards.
TATACTGCTCTCTTGAAAACGAAAGCGCAACTGCACCTGGACAATTTACAATTTCCGATGCCGAAAAGTTAATTTCCCGCAAATTATATCCCCACCAAGTATCTAAAAAGGTACTTTTGCCAAAAATTGCAGCTCCTGCCTCCAAAAGCCACGCTCAGAGAGCTATTCTGGCTGCTGCCTGGGCAAAAGGGAAAACAACTCTTTATGGCTACACCCCGTGTGCCGACAGCGAAGCAGCACTGGGAGTAATAAGAAAACTTGGAGCCAAAGTAAAAGTAGAGAAGTGCAAATTACCCAAATACAAAATAGAGATATCGAGTCCTGGAATCGACGACCTTGCGGCAAACCTCTCAAAAGAGGCGATGTTTGGAAAAAGTATTAAGGATGTAGAGATAAATGTTGGAGAATCGGGACTTTTATGTCGTTTAATGATTCCTACAGCCGGGTACCTTCCGGGAAAAAGCAAGGGAGTGGATAAAATAATTATCAAGGGAGAGGGTGGACTTAATCGCCGGGAGCTATTCCCATCAGATCAACCACTAAAAGATATTGGTCTTACAGTTGACACTCAGGCAGGTAAACTACCGGCAGCTATCTCGGGTTCTCTCAAAAGCTCATCACTACATCTCTCCGGTAAAGGAGGTTCTCAGCTTCTTTCCGGAATGCTGATGGCTCTGCCGCTTTGCGATAAATCGAGCTTAATTGAACTAAGCGAACCAACAAGTATTCCCTATATAGACCTTACGATTAAAACAATAAAAGATTTCGGGATTAATATAGATAACACCGACTACCGCGACTTTAAAATTCCTGGAAAACAAAAATACAAGCCTAAGAATTTTTTCCCTATAGAGGGTGATTGGAGCGGTGCCTCTATGCTAATGGTTGCAGGTGCAATTACTAACGGTATAACAATTACTAACCTCCCTGTAAACTCAAAGCAGGCCGACGAAAAAATTGTAGATATCCTGAAAAGTTGCGGGGTAGAGATAAACATAACAGAACACCCAAAATACCTTGTAATGTGCGGTGATGTCCCCTGTGTTTTTAAAGAAGAGCAAAACAAAGAGATTATACTCGGATCCAGCATTGAGGTTATCAAACCCAAACACCAGCTGTTGCCGTTTGAGTTTGATGCCACTAACTCGCCAGATCTCTTTCCAACCCTTGTGGTACTTGCTCTAAACTGCCAGGGAACAAGCAAAATAAAGGGGATCCAACGCCTCTCCAATAAAGAGAGTAACAGGGCAGAGAGTCTTTATTGTGAATTTACAAAGCTTGGGGCTACAATCGATATTGAGGGCGATTGGATGGTAGTTACAGGCGGGCCTCTTCACGGTGGATACTGCAGCTCTCATAACGATCACAGAATTGCCATGTCGCTGATTACCGCCTCACTCAATATCAACGATAAAGTATACCTCGATAACCTTGAATGTATATCTAAATCGTTCCCCGATTTCCTGAAAAACTTCAAATAATTGATTTAAAATGAACTCATTCGGCACTAAATTTCGCGTTCAGCTTTTTGGAGAGTCACACGGACCAACCATAGGTGTGATAATCGACGGAATGCCCGCAGGAATATCTGTTTCGCCTGACGACTTCAAAAACGACCTTTCGCGACGGGCAGGCGGGAAAAAAGGGGCAACCCCAAGAGTAGAAGAGGACAGTCTACAGTTTCTTTCGGGAATATATAACAACCACACCACAGGAGCACCTGTTGCAATTATTGTACATAATAAAAACACGCGCTCTTCTGACTACGACAATCTGCGCAGCACTCCAAGGCCCGGCCATGCCGACTTTGTCTCTAAAATCAAACATAAAGGGTACTCAGACCCGCGCGGAGGAGGTCATCACTCCGGAAGAATAACTCTTGCTCTGGTAATAGCCGGTGTATTTGCTAAAAAATTACTCGCACCTGTACATATTGAATCAAAAATTATTGAGATTGGAGGGGTCACTAACTGGGAAACCAAATTAGACGAAGCAATAGAAAAAGGCGACTCTTTGGGTGGAGTTATCCAATGTACCATCAACAATCTGCCTGCCGGAACCGGAGACCCTTTTTTCGACTCACTGGAGTCGGTATTATCACACATCGTATTTGGAATACCCGGAATAAGAGGAATAGAGTTCGGACACGGCTTTAAAGCAGCAGAAATGTGGGGGTCACAGCACAACGATCCTATTATCGATATAACAGGAAAAACCGCCGGAAACGGCTCCGGTGGTATCAACGGAGGCATTTCCAACGGTAACGAAATTATCTTCAGGGTAGCCGTTAAGCCAACTTCAAGTATATCTGCTATTCAAAAAACATTTAACTTCTCTACTCAAAAGATCGAAGAGCTTTCTATAGAGGGGCGTCACGACACCTGCTTTGCTCTGAGGGTACCTGTTGTACTCGAAGCTGCTGCTGCAATCGCTCTCGCCAACTTTTAACATCTACTTTACAATAGAGCCGGCAACAGCATTGGCCACGAGAGCCCTCAGGCGCACTACACTGTGTTTGTCCTCGGGATGTACTCTGTTTGTAAGTAAAATCACTGAGGTTTTCGACACAGGATCTACCACAAAAGAGGTTCCGGTGTAGCCGGTGTGTCCGTAAGTTTTTGTGGGGTGAAAGAGGTTACCGTTATTTGAAGCATAAGCAGAGTAGTTATCCCATCCGAGAGATCGTCCGATATTCTCCAGTCCATCGGGAACCCTTGTCATCGCCTCTACAGTAAGTGCACCCAAAATTCTTTTTCCGTTATACTCCCCGCCATTCATTAGGGCAGCAGCAATAACCGCAAGATCATCTGCATTAGAAAATACACCTGCATTTCCGGAATTTCCATCGTTTAATAGTCTGGCCAGAGGGTCGTGAACTTTACCGAGAATAACTGAGCCATCGGCCATTTTTTCGGTTGGGGCAATCATCGAATAAAGCTCTTTTTTAGGATTATATGCGGTATGTTTAAGCCCCAGAACATCAAAAATATGCTCTTGAGCATAATCTTGAAGAGTCATCCCGGTAATATTCTGAACAATATTCTGAAGAGCAATAAAATTAAGACAACTGTACTGGAATCGTGTTGTAGGTCTGAAATCTCTGCGGCAAGTAGCTATATACTCAATCATTCCCTCGGGCGAAGGAGAGCCGTACTTAGCAATTAATTCAGCTGTTGGGCCATACGAAGGCAGCCCCGATGAGTGAGTAAGAAGGTCAATAACCCTTAGTTCAATTTTTCTTCCGCTTTCGGGATCTTCATAAGGGAGAAATCCGGGAATATACATAGATACATTGTCGGTAAGGCGAAGTTTCCCTGCCTCTACTAACTGCATAACTGAAATAGCAGTACCAACCGATTTCGAAACCGATGCAAGATCAAAAATAGTATTGACATCCATCTTCTCAACCTTAGGATAAACCGATTTATTGCCGTAACTCTTAAGGTAAACCATTTTACCGTCCCTCACAACTGCCAGAACAGCTCCGGGAACCTCCCCTTTTGTTATTGATTCTTCAATAATATTATCAACTCTGCTGAGGCGAACAGGGTCCATTCCTGCCTCAGCTGGAGATACTCGTTGCAATGGTTGCGAAAACAGTTGTACCGATGCCAGAACTACCATCAGTGACAGAACAATTTTTTTAGTCATAATTTTATAATTTACGGGTTAGTTATTCAAAAGCCAAGCAAACAAAAGTAATAAAAAAAGTGCACACCGGAATCGATCCGATGTGCACTTTAGTATGTACAAAAGTAATTACTCCGAACGATCTCTCGATTGTCCGCGTTGTCCTTTGTTATCGCGTCCTCTGCTTCCACCGCGTCCGCCTCTGGAGTCATTTCTGCCTCCGCCTCTGCGTGAACGGTCTCCACCACGGGCACCTCCCGACTGTGGAGCAGCTGAAGCAGCTGCAACACCCGAGTTAGGAGAAAGATCTCTCTTTCCGAATACCTCACCGTTACATATCCACACTTTAATACCTATAACACCCACTTTTGTGTGTGCCTCGGCGTGTGCATAGTCGATATCGGCACGGAAGGTATGAAGAGGTGTTCTTCCCTCTTTATAGAGTTCTCTTCTTGCCATCTCGGCTCCACCCAAACGACCACCGATCAGAACTTTTATCCCTTCGGCTCCCATTCTCATAGTAGAAGCCATTGCCATTTTAATGGCACGACGGTACGAAACGCGTCCCTCTACCTGACGGGCGATATTGTTAGCAACTATGTTAGCATCAATTTCAGGTCTTTTAACCTCAAAAATATTGATTTGAACCTCTTTGTTCGAGATTTTTTTCAACTCTTCCTTAAGCTTATCTACCTCTTGCCCCCCTTTACCGATAATAATACCGGGACGGGCTGTATGTATTGTAACTGTAATCAGCTTGAGAGTTCTCTCAATTACAATTTTAGACAAACTGGCTTTAGCCAGACGGGCATTAAGGTATTCGCGGATTTTAGAATCTTCCAGCAATTTTGCAGAATAGTCTTTTCCACCGTACCAGTTAGAGTCCCAGCCACGGATAATACCAAGTCGGTTTGATATAGGATTTGTCTTTTGTCCCATCTTATTGCTCCTCTTTTACGGTTTTCAATTTCTTGCCCAGTACAATAGTTATGTGGTTCGAACGCTTACGAATTCTTGCCGCACGACCTTGTGGTGCTGTTCTGATACGCTTGAGTGAACGACCCTGACCAACCATAATTGATTGAACACAAATATTGCCATTCTCTAACTCTTTGCGATCTGCTTCGTTTTTAGCTTCCCAGTTGGCTATTGCCGAACGGATCAACTTCTCTAAACGAATTGATGCCTCCTTTTTGGTATATTTTAAAATATCCAAAGCGCGGTTAACCTCCACCCCTCTTACGAGATCTGCAACCAGTCTCATTTTTCTAGGAGAGGTAGGAACATCATTCAGCTTTGCTATAGCTGTCTGCTTTTTTATTTCTTTAAGCCTTTCGGCTGATTCTCTTTTTCGAGCTCCCATTATTGTGAATTTCTTTTACTCATTAACATAAATTAACGATTACCCGAGTGACCCTTAAAGGTACGCGTAGGTGCAAACTCACCAAGCTTGTGGCCTACCATATTCTCGGTTACATATACCGGAATAAACTTATTTCCGTTGTGAACCGCAATAGTGTGGCCGACAAAGTCCGGCGATATCATACTAGATCTAGACCAGGTCTTTATGACCTCCTTTTTACCAGCATCATTCATGGCCAGTACACGATTTTCGAGACTTGCCTGTATGTAAGGTCCTTTTTTTAGTGAACGACTCATAATTCTCTTTTCAGTTTAATCCGTTATTTTTTCCTTCTTTCAATGATGAATTTACTGCTTGTCTTTTTTGGATTACGAGTTTTGTAACCTTTAGCAAGCAATCCTTTTCTCGAGCGAGGATGTCCTCCGGAGGCACGACCTTCACCACCACCCATAGGGTGATCTACAGGGTTCATTGCCACACCGCGGGTACGAGGTCTGCGACCCAGCCAGCGGTTTCGTCCGGCTTTGCCCGACGACTCAAGATTGTGATCAGAATTGGACACTGTTCCAACTGTAGCACGACATGTGGTAAGAACCATTCTAATCTCTCCCGAAGGAAGTTTAAGAATAGCGTGCTTACCCTCTTTTGCTGTCAACTGAGCGTATGTTCCGGCACTGCGAGCCATTGCGGCTCCCTGTCCGGGTTTAAGCTCTATGTTGTGAACCAGTGTACCCATAGGGATTTCGGAAAGAGGCAGAGTGTTACCTATTTCGGGTGCAACTCCGGGGCCTGATGCAATTACCTGACCCACTTTAATTCCGTTAGGAGCAATTATATAGCGTTTTTCTCCGTCAGCATAAACTACCAGAGCAATACGAGCACTTCTGTTGGGATCATACTCAATGGTTTTTACTGTAGCTGTGAAATTATCTTTATTTCTCATAAAGTCAATTACACGGTACATCCTTTTATGACCACCTCCAAGATATCGCATTGTCATCTTTCCCTGACGATTTCTTCCGCCCGATTTGCGAAGAGGCTCTAAAAGAGACTTCTCGGGAGTAGAACAGGTAATCTCAGTAAATGCGCTAATTGCCTTATGTCTTGTACCGGGTGTTACCGGTTTGAATTTGCGTATTGCCATGGACTTAAATATTACTGTAGAAATCTATCTTATCTTCACCGGCCAGGGTAACAATCGCCTTTTTAAAGTGATTGGTCCTGCCTGACAATAATCCCGCTTTTGTGAAGCGGCTTTTGCGCTTACCGTGGTAATTAAGGGTGTTCACATCAGAAACCTTAACTCCGTACATCTCCTCAACCGCTTTTTTAATCTGCAACTTATTTGCAGTGCGGTCAACAATAAAACCGTAACGATTCAACTTCTCGCCCTGAATCGTCATTTTTTCTGTTACTATTGGCTTAATTAATATTTCCATCGTTACACGGTTTAACTATTTCCATTATTTCCCTTAAGAAGTTCCTGCACTCCATCTACAAAAATCAAAGATGTAGAATTTACAACATCGTAGGTGTTAATTTCATTAACATTTATCACCTTTACATTAGGCAGGTTTCTCGAAGAAACATATACGTTTTTAATATACTCGGGAAGAACAAAAAGGACCTTTCTGTCATTTACCTTAAGATTGTCGATAATTTTGATAAAATCTTTAGTTTTAGGAGTTTCGAGATTAAAGTTCTCTACTATTCTCAGTGCTTCCTCTTTTACCTTATACGACAACGCAGAGTAACGAGCCAGTTGCTTTAGCTTTTTATTGAGCTTAAAGCTGTAATCTCTTGGTCTCGGACCAAAGACTCTTCCTCCGCCAACATAAATGTTAGCTTTGATACTGCCGTGACGAGCACCTCCGGATCCTTTCTGACGAATGACCTTTTTAGTACTGTAGGCAACTTCCCACTTCTCTTTTGTTTTGTGAGTTCCTTGACGCTGATTAGCTAGATACTGTTTCACATCCAGGTAAATAGCGTGATCGTTTGGCTCTATGCCAAAGATACCGGGATCCAGAGTTACTGATTTGCCAGACTCTGTTCCATCAATTTTATAAACTGATAATTCCATAGACGCTTATTCCTCCACAATTACATATGAACCTTTAGCACCGGGAACAGATCCCTTTACAATCAGAAGATTATTCTCTGGAATAACCTTTAGAACTCTAAGATTCTGAATTTTCACATTATCGCCACCCATCCGGCCGGCCATCCTTTTACCTTTGAATACTCTTGAAGGCCAAGAAGATGCTCCCAGTGAACCCGGGGCACGGAGCCTGTTGTGCTGACCATGTGTCTGGCCGCCCACTCCACTAAAACCATGGCGTTTCACAACACCCTGGAATCCTTTTCCTTTAGATATTCCTGTTACATCTACCCACTCGAGAACTCCTTTTCCAAAGACATCATCGACGGTTACAGTATCACCCAGTTTCAATTCCAGATCGAAATCATTTAAGAATTCTACCAGTTTGCGTTTGGGTGTGGTATTTGCCTTTTTAAAGTGGCCTGACAAGCCACCGCTGGTGTGTTTTTCTTTTTTCTCGCCATAGGCAAGTTGTACAGCGGCATAACCATCTTTCTCTTCTGTACGTACTTGCGT
>CAYGGD010000078.1:0-9473 GCA_964349315.1 uncultured Muribaculaceae bacterium | reverse complement strand
CCTGCAAAACTGTTTTGCCGGGTTGGATTTGAATTGCCGAGATTAATAAAAACAAACCGGTTTTCACCGCTTTTAAGTGGGTGTGTTCCAAAGTGTACCTCGCTTACAAATGGTTGTTCAGAGTATCCGTCAAAAGGTTCCCCAATCGGTTTCCCGTTAAGTAATAGCTGAAATTTCCCAAAATTGAGGCCCTTTACAAATCCAAATACAATATTAGCATTTTCAATATTACTATCGTTGTAAAACTTAACAATAAGCGTATCGTTTGCCGAAGCTCCGCTCCAATTGACAAATGCTTTATTGCTGGTAGTGAAGCCAACAGACCTGTCTAATGAAATTCTTCCTGCCGATCTGTAGTAGAAGTCGAGCTGATCAAATTCTGTTCTGTCAGGTTTAATGTTTGCGGGCACCAGCTGTAGTCGGTCGGTTACAACATCCATAAGTACTGCCGAGTATTTGTCCTTTACCGGTTCCTGGTTTAATGCGTTATCAGGATGCAGATAATAAAATGTAACAGGGGCGTAGTTCAATATAGCATCAGTCCATGTCCAAACCTCCATATCGAGCACAAGACTTGTGTTAAAAGGGATTTTATCCAGTGATCGGTATCGCAGATTGACTGTGTAGCCGGCTTCAAGATTCCCGCTTCCATCGGGTTGTGAAACAAAAGGATGGTCGGTAAATTTTTCCGGACGGCACCAGGCATATCCGTAGTAGTCTTCTGTTCCTGTTCCAAAGTGCGATGGGAAATTCTCTCCGTCTACATAAATCTTTTCATCTCCCTCTCCCCACCAGGCGTAGGCACTGTTAAAAAGTGTCAGCGCGTCTCCGGCAAAGACGCCTTTTCCCCTAAGAGTTACGTAATTAACATCAAATGCTCCCTCTCCGAATTCGGTGTTGCTCTTTACCCCTCCGGCATCAATCCGGTTATACTCTCTCCACGAACATCCGAAATACATACTTCTTTCATCCCATTCCCACTCGGTATCGGAAACTCCGAAAAATAGTTTAACGGGGAAACCGGCAAGGTTTCGTATTACAAAACGGGCATTTTCACGAAAAGGCATAATCCAAAGCGATGTCAGTGTTCCTGTCGAATCTACATCGGTAAAGAAAGTTGTGTGCGGAGATATTATGTACCCGGTACCAAAAAAATCACCTACAGGGCTCCACACAGTTTTGTTTCCATCAAACCACACCTCTATAATAACCGACCGCAGAGCCTGATTTAAATCAAAATTGGGGCTGCCGGGGTTTTCTAATCGCAGGGATATCTGACTAATTGCCCTCTCTCCCGAAAGAGTTTCAATATACTCCTCACCCTTTTCTATTATAAGAGAAGTTGTAGAGACCTCGTTTTCGGTAAATTTCCGATTGTCGGTTGCAGAGAGTATCTCAGCCGTTTTATTAATATGATTTGCATTTACTCTGAGTAATTCGGTTGAAAAGCTCTCTACAACAGTCCCTTTGGGATATTCCCTGTAATTGATGTTGTAATATACATTTTCGCCTCCAAAGCCGGCATCTTGCTCTTTAACATGTTCGCTTTCGTAGGTTATTTTACAACCTGAGGCATAAGGAATGGGCAGATATAGATTATGTCCCCGTCTGTCGTATCGGAACGATTCGGGAACGGACGAGGACAAAGGACTCGGGGCAAGCACTCCGCCGCTAATTAGTTCAAAAGGACTTCCTTGAACGGCGGGGATATCAGAGCCATCAATATATATTCTCATTACTCCCTCTCCGGGATTGATTCCTGCAAAAGTCATCCAGAACCTCACTACCGCACCCGGTCCCTGATGATCAAACAGAACAAACTCTCTTCGGCCATCTGTCATCTCTATCCGTAAAAAATTGGACAGATCGTAGTTGGCAAACCAGCCCGGTTTATCAGGTGAAATACTCATCCTGTCATAACTGCTAAACTGCAGCAGCTTAAAGTCGGGTGAAGGGAATTTTGCCAAAGACTCTCTTGAAACCATCTCTTCGAGAAGTGACTTCATTGACACCTGACATTTGCCGTAGGTGGTTATAAGTGAAAAAGCAACAAGCAGTATAATTTTATTCATGATAAATGGTTTTCCATAATCCGGATAAAATTACACAAATAAATCCAAAAATTTTAAAAACCGATTTTGAGTCGAATAAAGAGGTTTCTGCCCGGCTCTATGCTAATATCACCTCTGTTTGTTGAGAGGTGGTTGGTGTACTTTTTATCAGTTATATTGTCAATCCCGGCAAACAGCTGAAAATTGGCAGATCCGGCTTTGAATTGTCGTGTATTGAAAGAGAGGTCGAAACGGCAATATCCTGCTGTCTCCTGCTCGCCTTCGGCAATTTTACTCTGTTTTGATGCTCCTGACATTAAAAGTTCTATTGAACCGAGTTTGTAGCTTGAGTAACGGAGCCCGACAGCGCCATTAAACGGAGGAATCATTGGCAGGTCGGCATCGTTTCCAATCTCTTTGCCTCGTACATAACCTCCCGAAACAAGAAGTACCCAGTTGTTGTAAAAGTTATAATCCATCTGATAGTCAAAGCCGTAAAGCAGGGCTTTGTTTATGTTTGAACTGATAAATGCGGGTATTGTGTAGGGTTGGGAGTTTGCTGTAAGTGTGTAAACAAATTCTCCGGGAACATCTGCTATCATATTGGTTATATTGTTAACATAAACTCCTGCCTGCAGTGTTAATTCGGGTCTCCACACCCTGATACCAAGGTCGGCAGAGTAGCCTCTTTCAGGTTTTAAGGCAGGGTTCCCGAGCTGAACAAAGCTTCCGAGGTCTATGTATTTGAAGCGCTCTTCGAGCGATGGTGCTCTGAATGAGCGTGCCAGGTTAAGAGAAATGTCAGTAGTTCGGGTGAGTTTGTACAAAAGACCGGTGTTGGCACTCCATGACATACTCTGCTCTTTCCCTTTTTCAAAGGTTAGTCTCTGTGTTGGCGGGGAGTCGTTTCTATCTCCGTTAACAATCAGATAATCTATATCGTAGCCGTTTTCGTTTGTTATCCATACTCTGTCGGCACGGCCACCGGCAATAAAGGTAAGTCGTCCGTTTAGCAGGCTGTGTTCGTTTTGTAAAAATAACCCTGCATTGTTCGAATACGATTCAGGGATAGGTGTCTCTCCCCTTACCAGATTATTTGTTACAATAACAACATCTGACGGGTTTATTACCTCTACAGTTATGTATCTTTCGCGGCTTGTAGTTAGTTTGCGACCCCACACATCAACACCCATTATTAACACATCTTTTGGCGACAGGTTTAGTGTTCCCTGCAGTTGAACTCCGTTTACCAAGTGTTTCCCTGTGGGCGTCATAAGGTAGGGGGTTGTTCGCTGCGTGTTTCCGTTAGCAAGGGTTGCTTCGTTAAAAGTGTTTGGAATAACAGATACATCTCGGACTATGTACTGATTAAAGTAGCTTAATTTAAGAGATGTCAGTTTTTCCGTTACATCTGTAATCTCGTAGCTGGCAGCAAATAGGTCTCTTGAGATGTTTGTGTAGGTTGCCTCAGCTGTACGAGGAAAGGCATCTCCTCCCGGAATACCTACATTGGTAGACCAATTTCTCTGATACTGCACCTTAAAAGTGTGATTAGTAAATGGTTTCAGGCCAAAACTTGCTCTGACATTGTTGGTGGTAAACTGGCTGTTGTGAAGAATTCCCGCCGGAGTTCTTATGTCGTCGGCGGTGGTGTATGAGCCGCTTACTCCCACATACCAGTTTTGGGCTCCTGTGTTAAGTGAGGCATAATTTGAAAAGAGCTTGTTGGCTGAGGCAAAACCCGAGATAACACTTCCTGTGAGGTATGGATCGGGGGCAAAATACCCGCTCTTCGAAATAATATTTACTATTCCACCCATTGCTCCGGTACCGTAAAGTGACGACTGAGCCCCCTTAATAACCTCTACCCGCTCGACATCATTAACATCTATCATACTTAGCGAGGCAGTTAAGTCGGTAGCGGTTTCAATTCGGTTGCCGTCGATAAGTGTAACCAGGCGATTCTCTCCCAAACCGCGTATATTGATATTTGTTGACCATATACCGTCTCCGCTCATAGAAATACCGGGTTGTGTGTTAAGCACACTCGACAGCGACAGTGACGACCTTTTTTGATAGTTTGCTGCTGTAACGACGCTTATCGATGCGGGCAGTTCTCTGACTTTGCGGTCGAACCTTAAGCTGGAGACAACAACCTCACCCAAAGATGTTGTATCGGATACTTTTGTTTCTTGTCCAAAACTAACTGTTGAGAGACAAACCAATATTATGGCTGTCAAAATGAAATTCGTTGATTTAATCATTTTAGCTATTCTTTAAAAGTACCGATTTTACCTGGATGCCTGTTAAGCGCCCCAGTTGGCCTGTAAGAGAACCAATCTCATCGGTAGTGCCTTCAAGAATAAGGGATATGATACCAAGATTATTATCATGCGGCAGACCTTGACGGCCTATAATGATGCTAAAATGCCTGGAGAGGATGTCGTTGAGCTGATTAATATTCTCACGACTCTCAATTTTGATTAATGCTGTTCCTATTCTCTTTTCCATCAGGATGCCTCCGGATTAGATTATTAATTGATTCCCGTACCACCTTGAGAGGATCATAAACCCTTTATCGCAGTAATTTTACGGTACATATTTCGGGGCAAAGATACTATTTTTTTGACAAATTGCATAAATCGGGTAGTTTTGTGTTAAAATACTTAATTATGCGTAATAACTATATTTTATGCCTGATTTTGTTATTGCTCTTTACCGGGTGCAACCAAGTGTCACAAAATAATGGCAGTAACGATGTTTTTACGATTGCCGTACTGAGTGGCCCCTCCTCGATGGGAATGATACAATTGATTGATAGCATTAACAACTCTCCAAATTCAGATATTAAGATTGAAATCCTTGACGAGCCGTTACAGGTAAGAAAAATGATGCTCGATGGCAGCGCCCACTTTGCCATATTGCCGGGCACTATGGCGGCACTGATGTACAACAAGGGTGTCGATTACCGGATGATTGCCGTTACCGGCTGGGGTTCGCTTTACCTTTTGGGTTACGACACAACCATCACTTCGTTTGAACATTTACGGGGTAAGAGGATAAATGTAATGGCCAGGGGAATGACTCCGGATATTCTTTTCCGTTATCTGCTTCAATCGAATGAAATTGACCCCGATAGGGGTGTTTTGCTCGACTACAGCTTCTCTACGCATATCGATCTGGCCAACGCATTGGCTGCAGGACATGTTAAACTTGGTGTTGTATCCGAGCCGCTTGCAACTCTTGTGCTGGATAAAAACCGGGATGTAGCAGTAATTATGGATTTGAACAAGGAGTGGAATAACCGGCAGGGTGTTCCAATGATTCAGACTGCTTTTGTGGGAAGTTACAGGGTAATGAGAGAAAATCTTGAAATAACAGCAAAAATTACTGATGCCTACCAAAGATCGGTTGAGTGGGTTAATAATAATCCGGACAGCGCAGCTGTGCTGGTTGTAAAGTACAATATTCTACCGGAAATAGAGTTAGCTTTGCGCTCAATACCAAGATCTAATATCAGCTTTGTTCCTGCAGCAACAATAAGAGAGGGGATAAACAGTTATTTTGATCTTTTTTATAAAGTGAATCCCGAGATAATAGGAGGGAAAATGCCGGATGAAAAGTTTATTTACTAAAAAACACTACATAACTATTGCCTCCATAGGGATGATGCTTGCATTGTGGCAGATTGCAGCTTTGTACTTTAACTCTTCCCTTATTGTACCTCAACCCCGGGACACTATTGTAGCGGTGTTTAAACTTATTACCAACGGAGACTTTATCAGGGTAGCTGGCACAACTTTGTTGAGGGGGCTTCTCGGTTTTTTTATATCTGCTTTGCTGGGGGTAGGAATAGGCATACTTGCAGGGATAAACAAGAATTTTAACACCTTTATCACTCCGCTGCTGGTAACCATAAGGTCTGTTCCGGTAATTTCACTTTTACTTTTGGCACTTATATGGTTTAGCCCCGGATTTGTACCTGTGTTTATTGCGATGCTTACTATGTTTCCCTTTATATGTACAAATGTAACCGACGGAATTAAGAGTGTTGATCCCAACCTAATTCAGATGGCCACATTTTACAGGGTGAAAAAGAAGCAGATACTATACGAAGTTTATATCCCCTCTATAATGCCATTTATCATTAGCGGAGCTTCAAGTGCAATGGGAATAGGGTGGAGAGCAATAATTATTGGTGAGGTATTGAGTCAGCCCAGATACGGAATAGGTACCAATATGAAAACAGCTCAGACATTCCTTAATGTAGAGGCGGTAATTGCCTGGACACTTATTGCTATAGTAATAAGCTTTATATTCGAGAAATTAATCCGCTGGTACGAAATCAAAACAAAGCATTAGTGATGGAACTTCGAATACAAAATTTAAATAAAAGTTTTGACGGGCTTTCTGTTTTCAGCGATTTTAATCTCGCTTTAAACGAGAACACCATCACATGTATACTCGGCCCTTCGGGGTGTGGAAAAACCACCTTACTAAACATTATAGGCGGTGTTGTTGAGCCGGACGGCGGTAGTTTTGTTGGTTTCGAAAACAAGGTGTTCTCCTATATTTTTCAAGAGCCGCGACTGCTCCCGTGGAAAACGGTAAGAGGCAATATTGAGTTTGTTTTGGGAAGCACACTTTCGGCCGCTGAAAGAAAGACTGAGGCAGAGCGGCTTATAGAGCATGTTCAGCTTGAAGGTTTTGCTAACTACTACCCCTCACAGCTTAGCGGAGGTATGCGTCAAAGAGTTTCTATTGCAAGGGCATTTGCATGTAAATCGGATATCATTCTAATGGACGAGCCTCTTAATGGCCTCGACTACAGCCTTAAACAGAGCATGACAAAGTGGTTTTCTCAAATATGGAAAGAGGACAGGCGCACAGTGATTTTTGTAACTCACAATGTTGATGAGGCCGTTTTACTTGGCGACGAAATTGTTGTTCTCAGCCGACCGCCTGTGTTGGTAGAGAGCCGCATTAAAATAAATGAGCCCTCCGGCAACCGCTCACAGGAATCACTATACCTTAGGGAGATCAAAGAGTCGCTTATAGCCAATTTTGATAAAAACTCTTTATAATTACACTGCAAAACGCCAGATAAGCTTTGCAAGAATTGTGGTACTGGTGAGTTTAAGAGAATTATTAGCAGTATCGATATTCTGATTAATCACAAAGTAGAAAAAGCTGCCTATTTCGGGAATCCAGTTTACTCTGCAATTTAAAATAACCTCTTCGTGTTCGTTGTTCCATTGTGCAAAAAGTGAAGAGTTAAGCTTGGGGTTAAATGCATAGTTAACCCTGCCGCCAAAATCGTTAACCTTAAAATATCCCTGAGGCATATCGAGATCATTACGGCTCCAGTCCACTCCAAAACTCAGGTGCTTATTTAAGCTTAAATTCATATACATCTGAACATTCGACCTTGTGCCGGTGTAAAAAGAGCCACTCTCTACCTCTACTCCTGCATTAACGGCCCTGCCGTCGAAGGAATGAAACTCAGCACTGAAGTTGTTGTCGTTGTACTGACCGCGGGGTATAATCACTCCGTCTATCAGGCGAAAATCTTCGTGAGGATTGTCTTGTTGATATTTATAATTAATTCCGAAATAGTCGCCACCCCTGAAGTTTACGCCAAAGGGCTGTAATTCTGTAGAGACAGTTTCTGTTAAACCGGTTTTGTCGTTAATAAAGTACTCGAGGTCGTAAAACTTAAACGAGAAAGAACGGATAAAGTCGGGCATGTTTTTAAAACGGGGCTTGTATTGCAGACGGGAGTAAAATCGTTTAAAGTTCGATCTGTTAACAAATCCGAGAGTGGGATTGAAGTTTTTCTGAATTGTGTTGAACCCTGCATTAAAACTCCATACATCGTTGGGGTAAAAAAGGAAAACATGGTAGGTAGAGTTGTCTTTGTTGTTGTGCAGGGAGTCATTGCCCCGGTTTTCAACTGAAACAGCTGCCGAAAAGCCGGTCATAAGGTTTTTGTCCCCGAGAAATCTGGAGGTATTGTATGTGAAGTCGGTTCCGTAAACAGAGCTGTAAGTTCCGTTGCTGAATTTTTGAGTTGTTATAAAACCGATTCCCGACTCTTCGAAAATATCTTGTTTTATTCTTAAAACAGAAGAGTTTGCACCATCGACAGAGCCTTCTGATGCAGTTTGAAGAGTCATTAACCCAATACTGGTATTGTTTATTTTTCCGAAAAGTCTGCCTCCTCCCAATACAGGAATAACCGATTCGCCGTCGATGCCTATTCTTCTGCTGTAAAAGAGGCGTGCAGAGGATACATTCATATCGAAATAGCTTCGTCCTTCGAGAAAAAACTGTCTTTTTTCGGGATAGTATATTGAAAAGCGGGACAGGTTCACCTCTCTGCGGTCGGACTCTACCTGAGCAAAGTCGGTGTTCAGGGTGAAGTTAAGCTTCATTGTAGGGCTGATGTCGTAATTAATTTCGCCTCCCATTTTGAATGCCGAGGCGGTGTTTCCCTCTTGCCACTCTAACCCGGTAGTAATGTACGGAGTAAGCTCTATTCTCTCTTTTTGTTTGATATTGGAGAGCCCTTTGAGTGTGCCGGCCTGCGCTATATTATCTATTCCATATTGTCGCGTCCACCCCTGCCAGCGAACTTGTTCGTTTTTGTGGCGAATGTTTCTTTCGAAGTTTACCGACCATATTTGATCTTCTTCGTTCTTAAACTTGAGGGTAGAGAAGGGGATTGCAAATTCGGCATACCACCCTTTATTGTCGCGGGTAACGCGAACATCCCAAACTCCGTTCCAGTCGGTGTTATATCTGCCACCATCGCCTCCAAGCCAAACATCGGCAATTGCACCGTTGGGATTGGTAATGAAGAGGTATCCATTTCGGTTGTCGTTAAATGGGCTAATCATTATCTCTACATTATCGTCGCCACCCCAGCTAAAATCGCGACTCATCTGCTTGGCCGAGATTCTGTCCGGCTGTGAATCGTAACACCAAATACCAAAATAGATGGTATGTGTATCGTACAGCACCGCCACTTTAGTTTTTTCTGTGGGCAGCTCCCCTTCGACAGGTTCGCGTTGGGTGAAGTTGGTAATGGGAATAGCCTTTTCCCATACCGGCTTATGTAAGTTGCCGTCTATATGAATTGGTTCAGAAATTCTTACGGCCTCTATTTTATTTGGATACGATTGTTGTGATGCTAGTAAATTGTTTGATAATGGAAAGAGAGTAAATAATAACAGCGCAATTATAATGTACATAAAACTGATTAATTATAGCCTTTTCTGTTAACAAAAGTAATTATAATGGATTAAAAATGCGCATTTTTTCTTTCATAGGTTTAGAGTAGCTGTTAGAAATTCCGAATTTTTCACGTAATGGATTTACTATTTCACTATAGAGCTTTTGTTTGTACAACTTGTCGGCGCC
>CAYGGD010000077.1:0-9514 GCA_964349315.1 uncultured Muribaculaceae bacterium | reverse complement strand
AACATATGCAAACAATAATTACAGTTTCTATAAATCTGAGATAGAAAAAATTGCATCTTCATTCGAAATACCTGTGATTCAGCTATATTTCAAAAATTCAGAGGGTTGTTATCATTTCGAAAACACTCTTGATGGCTACCATAATGCCAACCGTGAGGGAGAGTCGGTGTTTCAGGCGGCATCCCTAAGCAAACCACTCTTTGCATACATCGTTCTAAAAATGGCCGAGAGGGGTGAGATAGATCTGGATGCTCCCTTGTCAGAATACACGGGCACTGGTCGCTTTGCAAATCAGGAGTGGGCATCTCAGATTACAGCAAGAATGGTTATGGCTCACAAAACCGGGCTCCCGAACTGGGCTGCATCACCCTCATCTGAGGAGTGGCCCGAATCTGTTATAAATTTTCTTTTTAAACCCGACTCTGCTTTCAGCTACTCCGGAGAAGGTTTCTATCTTTTGCAAAGTGCAGTTGAGGCAATTTCTGGCAAATCTCTTCAGCAAATCTCAATAGATGAAGTTTTCAAACCTCTTAATATGAGCAGCTCCAGCTTTGTTTGGGGTAGAGAGGATAACGTAGAGCTTAATTACGACAGCTTAGCTTTAGAGGGCTACAACAGAGATGGACAAAGCAGGGGAAAAGGGAGGCATCCCAGAGCCAACAGTGCATACACACTTAGAACAACCGCAAAAGATTATTCAAAATTCATTTCAGAATTTATAATCCGTGAAGACATTTTTACCCCGGCTGTCAGAGCTGTCCGCTATTCGGATAAAATCAGGGAATGCGATAACTATATATACTGGGGCCTTAGCACGGGTATAGAAATTCACCCAGTATTAGGCAATATTTACTTTCATTGGGGCGATAACGGAAATTTCAAAGCTTTGTACATTGTGGTTCCTTCCATAGAGAGTGAACTGGTATACTTTACAAACAGTGCAAAGGGGCACGACATTATCGATTCTATAGTATCTCTTTTTTTTGGATCAGAAATCACTATGCAGCTCTCTTCATGGATTAATGTCAATTAATTTACTTTTTTACACTTTTATTACAGTAATAGTCGATAAATAAGGCATATTATTTATTAACACTGTTAAAGCAGATTATTAATATTTACACTCTGTTTTGAAAGTTAATTTATATTTAGTTATATTCGCCCCCGTTAAAAAAGATATAAACTAATACTAAAACCTATGCTACTCCATCAGCAATTTGTAAAAATGGCCAAAAAACATTCAAAAAAGATGGCCATAATAGACAAAACAACGGATAAAAAAGTAACATACGAAAAGGCACTTATTGCTTCTCTAATTCTTAGCAATAAATTTAAAAAATACGACCAGGGGTTTATCGGAATAATGATACCCACCTCTGCCGGCTGTACCCTGGCAACTGTAGCTGCACTTATGAGCGGAAGAATTCCGGTTATGATAAACTACTCTACCGGAGCAGAGGCAAACGCAATTTACGCCCAGCGTAAGTGTGAGTTTAAAACAATTATTACATCCCGCGCTCTGCTGGAAAAAATAGGCTGTCCTGTATTGGATGGAATGGTAATGCTCGAAGATATAATGGCTGACATTAGCAGTACCGACAAAATCAAAGCCGCATTAATCAGTAAACTACCAGTAAAATATATTCTTAATAAAATTCACAGAGGCGACGAGAATGACACTGCAGCAATTCTGTTTACAAGCGGAAGCGAGAAAGACCCTAAAGCTGTTCAGCTGACTCATAAAAACATTAGTTCCAATATCCAGAACTTTGGCAACTATGTTACTGTAAGTGACCAGGATATTCTACTAGCCAACCTGGTCTTTTTTCATGTTTTCGGGCTAACAGTTAACCTATGGGTTTCACTATATTACGGAATGACAATGGTATCCTATGCCAATCCACTTGATTTCCAAACTGTTTGCAAAATCGCAAAAGAAGAAAGACCAACAATCATGGTGGGTACCCCAAGCTTTTTCTGGGGATATCTGCATAAATCAGAACCGGGCGACTTTAAATCAATCAGAATTATGGTGGCCGGTGCAGATAAATGTCCGGACTCGTTGCGTGACGGATACATGAAAAAACATGGTGTAACACTATTGGAGGGCTATGGTGCAACAGAAACATCTCCGGTAATATCAGTCAATTCATTCGAAAAAAACAGACCGGGTAGTACCGGGCAGGTTATTCCGGGAGTAGAGGTGAGGGTAGAAAATTTTGAGACTGGAGAGGAGTGCAAGCCATTGGAAGTAGGAAAAATACTGGTAAAAGGAGACACTGTTATGAAAGGATATTATAACGACCCTGATTTAACTGCAGAGGTACTTCAGAATGGATGGTACAACACCGGCGATATGGGCTATTTCGACCAGGATAAATATTTGTGGCACTCAGGCAGATTTAAAAGATTCGTAAAAATCGGAGGAGAGATGGTTTCTCTTGTAAAAGTCGAAAACACTCTTGAAAAGTATCTTCCGACAGGTGTTTCTTGCTGTGTTGTTGATGTAAGTGACGAGGTTAGAGGCTCTTCAATAATTGCTACAGTTACAATTGAGGTTAACAAAGCAGAGATATTAAAACAGATGAGCAGCGAACTCCCGAATATTGCTCTGCCCAAACATTTTTTGGTAATCAGAGAATTACCTATGATGGGAACAGGAAAGATTGATTTCAGAACTGTAACAAAAATTGTACAGGATCTAATAAAAGAGGAGCAGCTGAAAGAGGCAGAAAAACAATAGAAACACAAGAACACGCTGAGTTATTAACAAAAAAGAGGATAATCAATAATGATTATCCTCTTTTTTGTGGGAGCAGAGGGAGTCGAACCCCCGACCCTCTGCTTGTAAGGCAGATGCTCTAAACCAACTGAGCTATGCTCCCAAATGTCAAATTTCTAAGCCCCGTTCTTTTGGATTGGGAGTGCAAAGATATCTGCATTTTTTTAAATTGCAAAAAAATTATCGTTTTTTTCAAAAAACGCGATTGCCTCTCCAACTATAAATGTACTACCTCCGATAAAGAGCAAATCATCCTCCTTACAAAAACTTTTAAAACGGAAAAGGGCCTCTTCTACCGAAGAACATACCTCACCCTCCAATCCGGCAACTCTGCTTTTCGTGGCAAGGAGATTTGCATCCATCGCCCGTTCAATTTTTGCCTGAGTGAAAAAGTAGTAAGCTACCTGAGGCATAAGCCCTAAAATTTTATCAATATCCTTATCGGCAACAAAACCCACCAAACAAAAAAGTCTTCTGAAATTTTGTCTCCGGAGTTGCGAAAAAACATATGACAACCCATTGACATTATGCCCGGTATCACAAACCACAATTGGCTTATAGGATAGATATTCCCATCTGCCTCTGAGCCCTGTCGAAGTGGTTATATTTTTAAGGCCTGCTCTGATATTATCGTCACTCCACCCTTCACCAACAACTTTTAAAAATGAGGGATTTCTGGATAGGACCTTAAGCGTTGTAAGAACGCATCTTAAATTATGGGTTTGATAATCACCCTCTAAATCGATATCATAATCTGATGCCCTTACATCCCGATATACATAATCCTGCGAAAAAATAAGTGGAGATCCTTTTTCATCCGCAATAGTTTCAAAAATATCCTTTGTTGTTTTAGTATACTCACCAACTACAATCGGAACATTTTCCTTGATTATTCCCCCTTTTTCTCTTGCTATTGCACTGATAGTAAAACCAAGATACTCACAGTGATCCATTGCAATATTTGTAATAACGCTTACAAGAGGGTTAACGATATTTGTAGAATCTAGTCTCCCGCCCAGACCTGTTTCGATTACAGCTATATCAACACCTTCTTTTTTAAAATAGTCAAATGCCATAGCTGTAGTAATCTCAAAAAAAGAGGGGTTATGCTCCTCCATAAAAGAGCGGTACAAATTTAAAAAGGAGAGAACATCCTCTTTTGATATCATCTGTCCGTTTACCTTTATTCTTTCACGGAAATCAATAAGATGCGGCGAAGTGTACAAACCAACTTTAGCTCCGCACGAGATAAGAGCAGAGGTGAGCATATGGCTAACCGACCCTTTTCCGTTAGTCCCTGCAACATGGATGGTAAGATATTTTTTATGGGGATTCCCCATAAAATTATCAAAATTTATCATAGTATCAAGCCCCTCTTTGTAGGCGGATGCACCCACTCTCTGGTATGAGGGGAAACGACGGAAAAGAGACTCAATCTCTCTGTTATAATTTTCAATATCAAACATCTCTGAGTGCTGTTATCATTTGCAAATTTTATAAATAAAAGTCACATAATTATTACTTCAAGAAATAATTTTCTGAAATTGATCAAAATGGAGTAATTTTATGGCTCATTTTTATGCTGTTTATTTATGATTTTATTCTTTAGCGCCGAAAAAGGTCCTCTTCTGGCTGTTCATGCCGAATCTGCACTATCTGACCAACACAATAAGGCACTTAGCTGGTTATTTAGTGGTGCAAATCTCCTTCCAAACAGTGCTGTGGAGGGTTTTTTTATTGGTCCGCGCATCGAAATGATAACTCCGTGGAGCACCACAGCGGTTGAGATTACGCGAAATATGAATATTCCGGGAATAAAGAGAATAGAGGAGTTCTATCCTGTTTCCTGCAATGATGTTGAATTCGATAAGATGCTTCAACGCCTTTATGACGGGCTCGACCAAAATTTATTTTTAATCGAGAAAGAACCGGAGCCTGTTCTGGAAATACACGATATTGGCGAATATAACACCAAAGAGGGGCTGGCTCTTAATAGCGAAGAGGTAGAGTATCTCGAAAATCTCGGTAAAAAGCTTGGTCGCCCTCTAACTGACGGAGAGGTGTTCGGCTTTTCTCAGGTTAACTCCGAGCATTGCAGGCATAAAATATTTAACGGGACATTTGTTATCGATGGAAGAGAAATGGAATCTACTCTATTTCAAATGATTAAAAAAACATCCCGCGAAAACCCAAATTATATTGTATCGGCTTATAAAGACAACTGCGCTTTTATTGAAGGTCCGGAGACAACCCTTTTCTATCCGGAAAAAGGGGAAGAACCATCTCTTTTTATTACAGATAAATGCAAAACTGTTATCTCACTAAAGGCCGAAACACATAACTTCCCGACAACCGTAGAGCCATTCAATGGCGCGGCTACCGGTTCAGGAGGAGAGATCCGCGACAGAATGGCAGGAGGAAAAGGCTCTTTTCCGATTGCCGGAACAGCAGTTTATATGACATCATACCCAAGATTCGACACCGAAGGGAGAGATTGGGAGCATATGACCCCTCCGAGAGAGTGGCTCTACCAGTCGCCTCAAGATATCCTTATTAAGGCATCCAATGGGGCAAGTGATTTCGGAAACAAATTCGGACAACCTCTTATATGCGGTTCGCTTTTAACTTTCGAACACCACGAAGGTTACCACAGGTTTGGATATGACAAGGTTATTATGATGGCTGGAGGTATAGGTTTCGCAAAAAAAAGCTACGCCTTTAAAGATCAGCCAAAAAAAGGAGATAAAATTGTCTTACTGGGAGGTGACAACTACAGGATTGGAATGGGTGGCGGTGCCGTATCATCTGTCGCTACAGGGGAGTTTAACAATGCGATAGAGCTGAATGCCATACAACGCTCCAATCCCGAAATGCAAAAGAGAGTTTATAATGCAATAAGATCTCTTGCCGAAAGCGATAACAATACTATAATATCTATACACGATCATGGTGCAGGAGGACATTTGAACTGTCTCTCTGAATTGGTTGAGGAGACCGGAGGTGATATCGATATAGCTAAGCTTCCTAAAGGCGATCCTACACTATCTGCAAAAGAGATTATAGGAAATGAGTCTCAAGAGCGTATGGGTCTTGTAATAAAAGAGGATGATATCAACAAGCTTCAACAGATTGCTGACAGGGAGCGGGCGCCAATGTACATAATAGGAGAAGCCACCGGAAGAGGAAATTTCACACTTGAGAACAAAGAGAACGGAGACAAACCGATTGATCTTGCTCTCGAAGATATGTTCGGATCTGCACCCAAAACAATAATGGAAGATATCTCGGTTGATCCCAGATGGGATCCTCTCGAATATGATACAGAAGACATAGAGTATTATCTTAAACAGGTTCTGCAACTGGAATCTGTGGCCTGCAAAGATTGGCTTACCAACAAGGTCGACCGTTCAGTTACAGGACTTATAGCTGCACAACAAACAGTAGGCGAAATACAGCTGCCCCTCAATAATCTTGGAGCAACCGAAATTGGCTATGGATCAAAAAAAGGGATGGCAACCTCAATTGGGCATGCTCCGGGTGTAGCAATGATTGATTCAGGAGCAGGAAGCAGGCTGGCTATAGCCGAAGCTCTGACTAATCTTGTATGGATAGCATCAGAGGGAGGGCTTCAGGGAGTATCACTATCGGCAAACTGGATGTGGCCATGTAAAAACACCGGAGAGGACACGCGACTATACAACGCAGTAAAAGCAGCCAGCGACTTTGCGATAGATCTCGGTATAAATATACCTACAGGTAAAGATTCTCTTTCTATGACTCAGAAGTACCCTGACGGAGATCAGATTCTCTCTCCGGGAACAGTAATAGTTTCCGCCGTTTGCTCTACAGCAAATGTTTCAAATAATATTAAGCCTGTTTTACAGAAAAAAGAGGAATCGCGCATAATTTACATTCCTTTTTCTCATATTAATGAAAACAGCTGGGCTTTAGGAGGAAGTGCTTTTGCCCAGATATCAGCTCAACTCGGAAACGAACACCCTGACATAACCCACTCTGCCTATTTCAGAGAGTGCTTCGAGTTTGTTCAAAGGCTAGTTGACAACAATCTGATTCTTGCTGGACACGATGTCTCGGCAGGTGGTCTTGTAACGACCTTGCTCGAAATGAACTTTGCCAATATCTCAGGAGGATTAAAAATTGACCTCACAGCTTTTGAAGAGAGAGACCCGGTTAAACTTCTTTTCTCAGAGAGTCCAGGAGTTGTTGTTCAGGTAAACGAGTCGGATATGGCCGCCGTTGATATAGCTGCAATGGAGTTTGGAGTTTCATTCTTTTCTATAGGAAGCTTTTATAACAAAAGAGTGCTCGATATAAAACTGCATAAGATTCATCTTAACCTGGATATTGACGAATATCGAGATATCTGGTTCAGAACTTCCTACCTGTTCGACACTAAACAAGTAGGCGAAGTCCTTGCTAAAAAACGATATGATAATTACAAGCACCAACCTTTAAAACTGAGGTTTCCTTCTGAATTTAAAGGATTAGCAAAGACAATCACCAACAAGGTTTACGGTGAGAGAAAAACAGCAGCTATAATCAGAGAAAAGGGTTCTAATGGTGACAGGGAAATGGCTTGGGCTCTTCACCTGGCAGGCTTTGCCGTTAAAGATGTCCATATGACCGACCTTATTTCGGGCAGAGAAACTCTTAAAGAGGTAAACATGATTGTATTTGTAGGAGGGTTCTCAAATGCAGATACTCTTGGCTCTGCTAAAGGATGGGCCGGAGCCTTTATTTACAACAAGGCTGCCTCTGAAGCACTGGACAATTTCTACAGCAGAGAAGACACTTTGAGTTTAGGTGTATGCAACGGCTGTCAGCTTATGGCAGAGCTCGGACTTCTTACTCCTGGCAACAGAGACTCTTCTCCAAAAATGGTTCATAACGACAGCCATAAGTATGAGAGCGCCTTTATCGGGGTTACAGTAGAAAACTCTCCGTCTGTTCTGTTAAAATCGTTGGAAAACTCCTCTCTCGGAATATGGGTTGCCCACGGAGAGGGCAAATTTAAGTTCCCTAACGAAGGTTCCGGATACAATATTGCAATGAGATATAACTACGCCGACTATCCTGCAAATCCAAATGGATCTCCTGAAGGAGTTGCTGCAGTATGCAGCTCTGACGGCAGGCATCTTGCAATGATGCCACATCCCGAAAGATGTATATATCCTCACAACTGGGGATGGTATCCGGCAGAACGAAAAAAAGATGAAATCACCCCCTGGATTGAGCTTTTTGTTAACGGAAGAGACTGGCTTGAAAATAAATAATAAGCACTATGAAGAAGAAAAAATTACCCAAAATCTTTGTGCTTGACACTAATGTTATATTACATGACTTTCGTGCCATACACAATTTTCAGGAAAACGACATCGTTATTCCTATTGCAGTTATTGAGGAGCTTGATAAGTTTAAAAAAGGCAACGACACAATAAACTTCAACGCCCGTGAATTTGTCCGTGAGATGGATAAAATAACGGATAATCAGCTGTTTGGCAAAGGAATTCTTATTGGCAAAGGAAAGGGGTTAGTTAAAATTGAGCTTGGACACCCTTTTAGCGACGAAATTGCCGAATCTCTTTTTGAGGATACTCCCGACCACAGAATTCTGGCTACAACTCAATGGTTATCAGAAAAACATCCCGACAGAAGCGTTATTCTTGTTACCAAAGATATTAATCTGAGGATGAAAGCAAAAGCACTTCAGTTGCTAGCCGAGGACTACCTTACAGATAAAGTGACAGTTGAAAAGGTAGATAATATTACCAAAGAGGTAGCTCTTTTAGACAATGTTGATGAGCCTCTTCTTCAGAAGCTTTTTTTCCAGAGCGAAGGAGTTCCGGCAAACGAATTTAAACTTAAAAATGTCGCCCCTAATCAACTCTTTATTATAAAAGGGGGTAAAAAAGAGCAGCACCACACTCTTGCGAGATACCATTCACCCTCACGCTCTCTGGTACAGATAAAAAAACAAAAAGCATACGGAATAGAATCCCGTAACGACGAACAGACATTTGCAATTGACGCATTACTTAATCCATCGATTAAATTAATATCACTAACAGGAACAGCCGGAACAGGTAAGACTCTTCTTGCCCTTGCCTCCGCTCTTGCTCAGGAGCAATACTACGACCAGATTCTTCTTTCAAGGCCTGTCATTCCGCTAAAAAATCAAGAGATGGGTTTTTTGCCGGGCGATATCAAAGAGAAGCTTGGACCATATATGATTCCCCTTTTTGATAATCTGGCTGTAATTAAAAGGAGTTTTAAATCTACCAGTAAAGAGGCGGTAAAAATTGAAGAGATGCTTAAAAGCGAAAAATTACTTATATCTCCCTTGGCCTATATCAGAGGCAGAAGTCTCTCAAATACTTTTTTCATAATTGATGAAGCACAAAACCTTACCCCCCATGAGGTAAAAACTATTATAACCAGGGCAGGCGAAGACACCAAACTTGTTTTCACCGGAGACATATACCAGATAGACTCCCCTTACCTCGATATTCACTCAAACGGACTTACTCACCTTAGTGAAAAAATGTACGGACAAGAGTTATTCTGTCACATTAACCTTATTAAAGGAGAGAGAAGCGAACTCTCCGAGCTGGCGGGCAAACTATTGTAATTTTTTACTATATTTGCACCCCAAAGTTTAAAGATAATACAAACCATAAATTAATACTTTTATGTCAGAAATTAAAAGAGTTT
>CAYGGD010000076.1:0-9642 GCA_964349315.1 uncultured Muribaculaceae bacterium | reverse complement strand
ATAAAATCTTTTCCGTAGCGGCCGATTTTAACATTGCTCAGATACGGAATCTTAATAAGCTCCTTGGTGTAAACATTAAAAATACCCAGAGTGTCTTTTGGCATTTGGTCGGCTTTGACTTTTTTTATTCTTGCTTCTCTTGTCTGCTCATATAACGGTTTAATAGTAAAAACAGAGAAACGGCCGTCCGGAGTAAGCTTGGGTTGTGTGGCCCGAGCAATGGAGTCTTTGCCAAGGGTGGTTAAATTGAGGATATTAAGATACCCGTCGCCCTGCTGAGCGTTAACCATAAACTGTGTAAATTTTCCATCGTCACTCATTGTAAAGGCTCCGACATTTTTCCAGTTGTCGTAAACGCTGTGATCGAGTGGCGTTTTTTGAGCAAAGGCAAGTGTGGCAGTAGCCAGCATTACCGTTGCCAGAATGTATTTTTTCATTGTATCTGTTTTAAGTTGTATTATTCTTTTAGCCATTTATCCAGCCAGCGGTAAAATACTCTGTTCCACTGTATGCTGTTTTGGGATTTAAGTATCCAGTGATTCTCGTCAGGGAACAGAAGCATCTCTGAAGGTACTCCCAGTATTTGAGCCGCATTAAAGGCAGCCATACTTTGATCTACAGGTACTCTGTAGTCAAGTTCTCCGTGGGTTATTAAAATTGGAGTATCCCATTTGGTCACCGATTTGTGAGGAGAGTTGGAGTAGTGTCTTTTGGCAACAGGGTTATTGTCCCAGGGTGCTCCTCCGTTATCCCAGTGGGTAAAAAAGAGCTCTTCGGTTGTCATATACATGTGCTCCTGGTTGAAGATGCCTGCATGAGAGACAAATGCAGAGAATAGTCCCTGGTGAATACCGGCAAGGTAAAAGACAGAGAAACCTCCGTAGCTTGCACCTACAGCACCCACTTTTCCTACATAACTCTCTTTTTTAATCTCACGAACAGAAGATAGATAGTCTTGCATGTTTAACCCAATGTAGTCTCCGGAAATCTGGTCTGTCCACTCCTGTCCAAAGGCTGTAGTTCCCCTGCGATTAGGCAGTATAACAATATATCCGTTTGCAGCCATAAGCTGGAAGTTCCATCTGTACGACCAGTTTTGGCTTAGAGTTCCCTGTGGTCCGCCGAGGCAAAAGAGAAGAACCGGATATTTTTTCGAAGGGTCAAATCCCGGAGGGTAAACTACCCACATATGCATATCTTTATCGTCAACTGTTTTTATCCATCTCTCTTCAATCTCTCCCATTGTTATCTGACTTAGCAGATGGTCATTTTCTTTTGAAATCTCGATATACTCACCTGTAATAGGGTCAACAGAGACAATTTCGTTTGGCTGAGACATACTTCTGTAAAGGGCTATTAATTTGTCGCCGGCAATTGAAACCTGACCAAAATCAAACCACCCTTCAGTTATTCTTCTGATAGTGACATCATTTATATCTACATGATATATGCCGGTAACAGCATTTACACAAGAATTAAAGTATAAACCCGATCCATCCGGCAGCCACACAGGATTCTGCGCATTATAGGCGAAATTTAGGGTCAGATCTTGTTTTTCCTTTGTTTCAAGGTTCATGATAAATAGTCGGCTTTTATCGGCCTCAAAACCTGCTCTCTCCATGCTTAACCAAGCAAAGTACTTACCATCAGGAGAGTAAGTTGGATATTTGTCATAACCCGGCATTCCCTCTGTAAGGTTTGTGTGGGTTTTAGTAGTTATATCAAATAGATAGATATCGGTGTTAGTAGAAAACGCATACTCTTTTCCGGTGAGCTTTCTGGTAGAGTAGAGTATCTGAGAGCCATCGGGGCTCCAGCTTAGTTGCTCAAGTCCGCCAAAAGGCATGGTAGGGCAGTCGTATGGCTCTCCTTCGAGAATATCGAAAACATTGGAGATACTCTTTCCGTTAAAATCGGCTACAAAAGGGTGAGGAATCTCTTCTACAAAATGGTCCCAGTGGCGATACATTAAATCGTCTATCATTCTGCCGGTTGCTTTGTCCAGATCTTCCCATATGTCGGCTGCTTTTTTAGTTGCCTTTATATTTGAAACAAAAAGAATCTTATCGTGTGACGGCGACAAAGTGAATTCCGAAATTCCCTTTCCATACTCACCAACTTTAACCTCATTTTTCCCGTCGCGGCTCATTTTCCACAGAGCGCCGCCTTTCAGGTAAAGAATCTCTTTACCATTGTTAATCCAACGCGCATTGTTTTCACTTCCGGGGGTGTTTGTGATTTGCCTTTTATCAGAGCCATCGGCATTCATAATAAAAAGCTCCCGATTATTACGGTTTTGCTCCAGAGAAGTAAAAGAGACCCCAAATAAAATTTCGGTACCATCAGGTGATACCTGAGGATCACTTACCTTACCCAAGCTGTGCATAACCTCCGGGGTCAATAATCCATTCTCCACACTTATCGTACTTCGTGCAATAGGGGTTTCGGAGCTATTGTCATTACCACCCGCACAAGAGGAGGCAATGACTGCAGTAGAAATTAACATAACCAGTAATTTACTCTTCATAACTTATATATTTAATTTAAAAAATGTCGTTTTTAAACGCACAATCTTGTAAAAATAAACTAAAATCGTCAATTTACCCCAGTTTTGTAAAAATTTTATTTGGGGTCTGACCCCAATTGTACGCTAGCGAGAGCTCAATCGTATGTTAAGGCCGGCTTTCAGCCAGCGGCGGGGTTGGGGTATGTTGCCGATTTGAAGGTAGTTGGTATTAAAGAGATTGGTTGCTTCAATAAAGGGGTGGGCGTGTTTGCCGTTCCAGACAAGTTTAAGATCGGCTAAAACAAAGCCGCTGTATGGAATCTCGGTGTTTTGAGGACCAAGATAAGTTCCGTTTCTCTTTTGGTACGAAAAGTCCCAATGGCAATTAAGTTGGGAAATAATATGGTGGTGTACGCCGAGAGATGCTTTGTGACGCAGGTAGTCGGTAGCGTAAAGGGAGTGGAGTCCGCTGCTCTGTTTTGCTACTGAGCTGTGTGAGTAACTTATACCAATAAAGGAGAGAGGCCCTCTATTTACATATAAAGAGGCGCTCAAATCTATACCGGCCGATTTGACATTGGTAATGTTACTTGCTTTCCACTGATCGCTTCCGCTCTCTCGGGTCCAGTCTATAATACGGTATCCGTAGCGGTAGAAAGAAGATACATAGGCTCTGATATTAAATCGGGTGTATTTAAGTGCAATTTGTGCCGCTACTGCCTCCTCGGGTTTAAGGCTGCTGTTGCCGGTTTGTGTAGGGCTACGGTAGTAGAGGTCGGTAAATGTGGGGTTTCGGTAACTGTTGTTTATCCACCCGTTGGCCTCTAAATAGGGAGTTATGGTGTATGCTGTTGCAAGTCCTGCGTACAGCCGTGCATTGTAGTTTTCGGTTTCACCTGAGTTGAGGGTGTTTGCACTCATAATGCCTCCTGTAAATCGCCACTTGTTAAGTTGGATAATATGGCGGAGGTAAACAGATGGTGTTTGGCGGGTTTTACTTTTGCTAAAAAATATGCCTGACTCACCCGGGACAGCAAGGGGTGAGTTGAGCAAATCGCCAAGTACTGTGCTGAAGATATTCTCGTACCGGTATTCGGCTCCAAGCACAGTGCTCCCTGCTTTTTTCCATTTGTATGCGGCTTTGGCGCTTATTCCCGCAACATCTGTCATATGATAGTTGTGCCCAGTGTACCAGTCTGGCGATTCGTTGCGGAAGAGTTCGAATCTGTCGTGGTGACGTCTGTGATATATACTGGTGCTGAATTGCCACTTTTCTGTTTGCCGAAGATATTTGAGAGAGGAGATAAGCACTCTTGTCTTTTCGAACTGCTCCGGATAGGCAATTGAGTAAAAGCTGTTTGCCCCGAAAGCCTTTTGCTGGTATCCTGCCTGAAAGTCAATTGATTCGCCTCTTTGGTTGCTAAGGTGTATTCCCGAGTAGAGGCCGGTTATACCGAAGTCGGTGTTCTCTGAGTATCCGTTGCTTTTGCTGTGTGAACCGCCTGCTTGTCCCGAGAGTTTCCATCCTTTTTTATTTTGTGAAGAGGCAAAACCTGCATTCAGTGATTTTCGAAGGTATCCGTAGTCTCCGGCAGAGATAGTTGCGTCAATTGAGTTGTTTACAGGTTGTTTTGTGATAATGTTTATGGCTCCGGAGTAGGCAACCGACCCTTCGGACCAGGCACCGGGGCCGTGTAGCAGCTCTACTCTTTGTATCTGAGATATGTCTACCGGAATATTGAGAGAGTGGTGCCCGGTTTGCGGGTCTGTAAAGTTTATTCCGTTTATCATTACCATTGTTTGGTCGAAGGTGCCGCCAAGTATGTTTATGTCGGCCTGAACCCCTTCGCTGCCGCGGCTCCGGATATCTGCCCCCTGGAGGTAACGCAGCAAATCCTGAATGTTCTGGACAGCTTTTTTCTCGATTTCATCTCTTTCAATTACGGCAACCACCCTTACCAGCGGTTGAAAAGGAGATGGCATTCCGGTGTTTACTACAAGCTCTTCAATTGTCAGAAGAGTTTCGTTATTATTTGTTTGAGCAAAAAGGGGCTGGTTAAATATAGGTAAAAGAAATAAAATGAGATAAATAACCTTATGATACAATCGTTTATTAAGCATGTCAAATAAGCTGCAATCTGTTATGAGGCGCAAAAATGCCACTATTGTTGAGATCCTACAAATAAATTTTATAATTTTGAGCAAAGCACTCACATTATGAAAAAGATAAATTTGATAACGATTTTCGCACTGGTAATTTTAAATTTCACATCCACAATGATTACTGCACAAAACTTTAAACCCACAAAAGAACTTCTGAAAGAGGTGGCAGAAATGAGAAAAGCACTTCATGCTATTCCCGAGTACTCACACAAAGAGAAAAAAACTGCTGATCTGCTTACTCAATACCTGAAAAAAGATAACCCCGACTTTTTATATACCAATATTGGTGGATATGGTTTGGTTGCCGGATATAAAGGTAACAGCGATGGCCCGTCTGTAATGTTTCGCAGCGACATGGATGCTATTCAGACAGATGATGGATTCAGCCATTTGTGCGGGCACGACGGACATATGGCAATCTTGTTGGGTTTATCGAGGATATTGTCAAAAAACAGAGATTTCGAGGGCACTATGTGGTTGTTGTTTCAGCCTGCCGAAGAGGTGGGAGAGGGGGCAGCATTAATGGTTCCGGATCTGGAAAAGCTTGGAATTACATTCGATTACTCTTTTGCCCTGCATAATAATCCTAAAAATCCACTCAACAAGATTATTCTGCACGAAGGAGTTTATGCAGCAGGTTCTACCGGAATGGAGATTCACTTTAAAGGCACTCCGGCACATGCGGCTTATCCTGACAGAGCAGTTTCTCCTTACAAAGCGATAATAGAAACTGCCGATTATATGCATCAGCTAAATGACGATAGTACACACTTTGAGGACTTTATTCTGGGCACAGTTATTAACATAACTTTGGGGGATATAAATTACGGAGTAACTCCGGGTGAGGGTTATCTCCGAATGACCCTAAGGTCGTTTGTAGACGAAGATCTTGATATTTTGTGCAATAAAATGGAGGAGTATGCCAATTTGAAAGCAGAAGAGTATGGACTTACTACCTCTTTCGCCTATTTCGACCGCTTCCCTGCCACTGTAAACGACGACAAAACCAATAAAATGCTTGAAAATGTTATGAAAGAGCTTGGGCTCGATTACGAATATGCTTCAGAACCTACCAGAGGGTCTGACGATTTTGCTTTTTTTGCATTTGATTCTATATCGTCGTTCTTTGATATTGGCAACGGAAATGTGGGAATCGATTTACACGAACCGGGGTACAAATTCTCTGATGAGATTATGGAAACTGCCCTTAATATTTATACAACACTTATTTATAAACAAAGAATAAAATAGAATGAAAAATAAATCTCTTTTAACTATATGCATCTTGTTTGCATTGACAATTACCTCTGTTATGGCTCAAAATCCGACTCTTGAAACTATTTTCAACAGAAAAAGTGTCAGAACCTACACAACTCAGCCGGTAACTGCCGAAGATTTAATGATGCTTGTACGGGCCGGCATGGCTGCCCCCAGCGGAATGAACAGGCAACCGTGGGATTTTATTATCGTTAACGATAAGGCTGTTATGGACTCTATCTCTGACAAGCTTCCTTATGCAAGAATGCTTAAAGAGGCTCAGGCGGCTATTGTTGTGGTTGGGAATCCTGAGGTTTCTGTTTACTGGTACCTCGATTGTTCGGCTGCAGCTCAAAATATTTTGCTTGCGGCGGAGTCGATGGGTTTGGGTGCCGTATGGACAGCCGGATATCCCTCAGAAGAGAGGATGGAGGTTATTTCTAAGGCATTTGGCATTACCGGGCCTTATCTCCCTTTGTGCGTAATACCAATTGGCTATCCGCGGGGCGAGCAGATTCCGAAAGACAAATGGACTGAGTCGAAAGTGCATATAAATAAATGGCAGAAATAGCTTAATATTGGTTAAAATACTTACTCTTTGGCTGTTGTCTCTCTTCTTTATTGCAACCACAGCGGATGCTTCGGTGCTAAGAGGGAAAATTATTGACAACAACGGCGCTGCGGTGTCGTATGCTACTGTATTTGTAAGAGAGACATCTACAGGAGTTAGTGCAGACAGCAATGGAGAGTTTATTCTGAACCTTTCCCCGGGAACATACACCCTCGATATATCGTCGATGGGATATAAAAGAGAGAGGGTTATTAAGGAAATTTCTGATGAAGAGATGTTTGCCTCTTTTGTTTTACACGAAGAGGTTTACAGATTAGACGATGTCTATTTCAGGAGAAGAGCAGATAACAGAGCAGTTTATGTAATGCGTAGGGCAATAGCTCGCGCTCCATTTCACCGACAGCAGATACGCGATTATGAATCGTCGGTTTACCTGAAGGGCAATATGATTGTGAGCAAAATACCTGCCGTTTTCCGTATTGGAGGAACCGGTCGTGATATGAGCAGACTGCTGCTGAATAAGATGTTTGTGGTAGAGTCTCACTCTCATATAGAGTATAGTTATCCGGGCCGTTACAACGAAGTAATCAAAGCATTTTCCACCACCATCCCTGCCGAAATAGAAGCCGGTGATGTATCGGGAATTGTTAAAACCAGCATTTATGACAAGGAGTTTTATGGTAAATTATCGCCTCTTGCTCCCAACTCGTTCACATACTATAACTTCAATTACGAAGGAATTCATAAAGAGGGAGAGAGAGTTGTCAACAAGATAAGAGTAACGCCCAAAAGAGGAGACATTAAGCTGGTAGAAGGGTATATTTACATTGCAGATGATTTGTGGAGCGTCTATTACTACGATTTTATCTTTCGCGAAACCGGTGTAGAGACAAATGTTAAAGTCTCCTATAATGAAATTAAAAACGGAATAATGGCTCCAATCTCTTACACAATGGATGTAAAGGTTGGTGTTATGGGAATTCAGGCCTCCGGGCAGTTTTTCTCCTCAATCTCTTACTCCTCCCTTAACAAACAGGAGAAGCCGGTTACAGAGGAGATTCTTCCAATGCTTGCAGATGATCTGACAAAAAGAGATGCACAGCGCATTGCCTCACGCAGCCAGGAGAAAATCTCAGCCACCTTGCCACAGCCGGAAACCAGAAAAGAGAGTCTTGAAATTATCAGAGACACAAATATAAGGAGAAAGGTAGATACACTTGCCTCTGTAAGAGACAGCAGCTATTGGGTCAGTATAAGGGCTATCCCTCTGCTTAAAGAGGAGCAGATATCATACAAAGTTGCCGACAGCATAAAAAGAGAGGTAAAGAAAATCTCAGACGGAGACTCCTCAGGTGTTGCAAACAGCTTAATGTTAGGAAAGAGGCATAAAGTTACTGACAGGTTATCACTCGGATACGGAGGAGTAGCAAAAATTGTTGGAGACTTTAATTTTGTGGATGGTTACCTGTTAGGTCAGGAGTTTTACGGTTCATTAAAGTTAGATACAAACCGACAGATTACTGTTACGCCACAGCTGTACTATTCTACTCACCGAAAAAAGGTGCTATGGAGTTTTTCAGGTACTTACAACCACTCTCCGATGCGATTGGCCAGTCTTTCTGCCGATGCAGGTTATTTCAGCCGAGATATCAGCAATAACTCACCAGTGACAACTCTTATCAACTCTTACAGCTCTTCTTTTTTTGGTGTAAGTCCCGTTAAGTTTTTTTCTGCTCAATGGGCAAAATTGCTTTACGAAACCGATATAGTAAACGGACTCAGGGTTAAAACAGAGCTATCATACAACAAAGCAGAGCAGCTTATCAGCGGAAACTTCAGATCGTTATTCGGAGCCAGCCCCGATTTAAATGAGACAGAGAATGTTTTTTACAATGAACTTCCCATACACAAAACAGCCCTGTTCGGTGTTGCCATTACATACACTCCAAGGTACTATTACAGAGTTATTAACGGTAAAAAAAGGTATTTAACAAGTAAGTACCCCACCTTCGGAGTGTCATTCAAAAGTACATTGAATGGTGGAAATGTCGAATACTCGAAATTTTCGGTTGCAGAGCTATCCGTCAGGCAATCTTTTAATTTTGGCTTGTATAATAGTGTATCGTATACTGCATCGGCCGGAAAGTTTCTTGATACCGAAAGGATTTTCATTAATAACTACAAACATTTCAGAGCTTCTGATATAATGGTAACCGAAAACTCTTTCGCCTCCTCTTTTGTCACTTTAAACAGTTATAAATTATCTACCAGCGGGAGTTGGATTACGGCGTCGGCAGAGTTTAAATCTACCTATATTTTACTCAATCGTCTTCCCTTTATAAACTCGCCGATGATTAAGGAGGCATTACATTTAAAATCGCTGTGGCTCCCGGACAGCGGCCACTCTCACATAGAGGCAGGATACTCTTTCGGAACTGAGGGCATGGCAAGAGCCGGTGTTTTTGCCGGATTTGATAATGGCACCTTTTCGGGAGTCGTGTTCAGAATAGAGATTCCGATTATCTCCTCTCTTTAATATATTTCAGAATATAGTTGCACACAACAGTTGGAAAGTGAGCTCTCTCGAGATCACGGATTTTTGCCTCCAGACTCTCAGTCGTTTCGCCCGGCTGAATGCTGCACTTAGCCCGAAAAATGGTTTCTCCGTTGTCGTATTTTTCGTCTACAAGATGTACGGTTATTCCTGATTCGGTGTCGCCAGATTGTATAACAGCGGCGTGGACTGCGCTGCCATACATCCCTTTTCCCCCGTATTTAGGCAGGAGTGAGGGGTGGAGATTAATGATTCTTCCCCGGTATTCGTTTACCAATCTGTCCGGAAATTTAAGCAGAAATCCCGCCAGAACTATAAAATCTATGTTATGATTTTTCAGAAGAGTATCAACAGAGACGCTGTTTTTAAGAGTGTCTGCCGAAAAGATTTGCGTTTCGATATTGTGTTGTCTGGCACGCTCCAGTACATAGGCGTCTGGTTTATTTGACAGTACCAGTTTAACTTCAATTATCAGCCGGTTTTCGAATGTGCGGCTCTCCAAATATTTTATAATATTTTGTGCATTTGTACCCGAACCGGAGGCAAATATTGCTATATTTACATTGTCCATTTTATATTTCTCTCTTTGCG